>NZ_JARIEF010000091.1 GCF_029266915.1 Tissierella sp.
ATAAACTATGGAGAGATTCATAGTTTTTTCTTTGCATAAAAGTTCCTTCTTCGGGTATAATATATAAGTAATACATATTTAATAAGAGGTTAAGGGAGGTATAAAGAAATGAGAGATTTACTTAAAAGAAGAAAAGCGGAATCACATAAGGGAAACTTTGGAAGAGCGGCAGTAATCGGAGGAAGCACCGGGATGACGGGAGCGGCCTATATGGCTTCGCTTTCAGCACTTAGAACTGGAGCTGGATATTCCTATACTTTAGTTCCAGAAAAACTTGAAACTATAATGAGCATAAAGCTTACAGAAAGTATTATAAGACCTATTGAAGATGGCGGAAGAGGTCACTTTACTATGGAATCTCTTCAAGATATATTAAAATACACAAAAGATATGGACGCTCTGGCTATAGGAACGGGAATGGGCGTAGACGGAGACCGAACTTACTTAGTTAAGGAAATTATAAGAAATGCAAAGGTGCCGATGGTTCTTGACGCAGATGGAATAAACTGTATATCTGAAAATCCTCATATCTTGGAAGGTCATGAAAAACCAGTTATAATAACGCCTCACCCTGGAGAACTATCCAAATTTTTAGATGTAAGCATAGAAAATATTCAGGAAAAGAGAGTCTACTATAGTGAATATGTTGCTAAAAAATATAATGTAATTGTAGTTTTAAAGGGACATAGAACAGTTGTTGCTTCTCCTAAGCTAGGGATATACATAAATGAAACCGGCAATCCAGGTATGGCTACAGCGGGTTCAGGAGATGTACTTACCGGTATGATTGTGTCACTTTTAGCCCAAGGACTTAAACCCTTTGATGCAGCAAGACTTGGAGTTCATCTCCACGGCATAGCGGGAGACATTGCAAGGAATAATATAGGCGAATATGGAATGATAGCAAGTGATATAATAGAAAATATACCCAAGGCTATAAATGCCTATAATTTTAAGGATGATAAATAAGATCCTTATTTAAAGATGATAAGTAAGATTATTATCTAAAGATGATAAGTAAGATCCTTAAAAAGGGGAAGAAAATTATTTATGGAAACTATTACTAAAGACTTAAAAGAGTATAATATAAACTTAGAATAAATTTATAAGAATAAATTTAAAATTAAATAATTCTTGACAAGATAAGTTTAGAGTGTTAGACTTGTATTTAATAAAAAAACAATTTAATAAAAATCCTCATCCAACTGGTTGAGGTAGAGGCGCAGAGTTTAAAAGTAACTATTATGGAAGCCGGAAACTTACGATATAATAGCCAAAGGAAACCCTGCCGAAGCTTTAAATACCTAAAATTTAAGGCTGGGACTATGTTGAATAAATATAGGACTGTCATCAATTTACTTACTCGTTATATTGATGTTGAGCTATCTCATTAAGAGTCAGAAGGGAGAGGTGTAATTTACGCACAAACACACCTAGGGTCCATTAGGTGTTTTTTTTATACAAAAAAATAGGTTGTTGCTTTTATTTTAAGAGGAGAGATAAGAAAGCTTTAAAAAAGAAGATTGATTAGAAGAGTGGAAAGAAAATTAATCGATCAAGTAGATAAGTAAATAAACAAACAAACAAACCAATAAATAAACCAATAAATAAATAAGCTATAACTATAAAAACAAGAAAAAGAGGAGAGATTATTATGCAAAAAAGAATATTTAATTTAATCCTGCTATCATTAGCAGCTATGTTTATCGTTACAGGATGTTCATCCAAGAAGGATGGCGATGATGTCTTTAAAGTAGGACTTGAAGCAGGATATGCTCCATTTAACTGGACCCAGCTTGATGATTCAAATGGAGGAGTTCGCATAGAGGGAAGCAAGGAATTTGCAGGAGGATATGATGTTGAGATAGCTAAAAGAATAGCAGAAGGTCTTGGCAAGGAACTTGTAATAGTTAAAATGGGCTGGGGCGGTCTTATACCGGCAGTAGATTCAGGAGTAGTAGATGCAATTATAGCTGGTATGAGTCCAGATGAAGAGAGAAAAGAATCTATAGACTTTACGGACAACTATTATACATCAGATCTTGTTATGGTAGTTAAAAAAGGTGGAGACTATGAGGGAGCTAAAAGTTTAGTTGATTTTAAAGGAGCTAAAATTACAGGTCAACAAGCTACGCTACACTACAAGGTAATAGATCAGATAGATGGAGTAGAGAAAGATACTGCTATGAGCGACTTTCCTGCTATGAGAGTAGCATTAGAGTCTGGAATAATAGATGGATATGTATCTGAAAGACCAGAAGCTTTAAGCGCGGCAGCGGCAAATGATAACTTTGCTATGGTAGAGTTTGAAGATGGTTTTGAAGCATCAGTAGATGAGAGATCTATCGCTGTAGGAGTTAAAAAGAAAAGCGACTTAACTGAGGAAATAAATAATATTTTAGAAGAAATTTCAGAGGAAAAGAGACAAGAGATAATGGAAGATGCAATAGTAAATCAACCAGCAGCGCAATAGGAGTATTAAGGAGAGAAAATAAATGAGTTTTGAAGTAATGAAAGCAATGTTAATAAGATATTGGCCTCTTTTTCTAAGAGGTGCCGGTATTACAATTTTAATATCAATAATAGGTACTGTAATAGGATCAATAATAGGTCTCTTAGTGGGCCTAGTTAGAACTACTCCGCTAGCAGATAAAGGACCTAAGAGAATTATTTTAAAGATAATTGATAAACTTCTTGGAATGTATATAGGTTTCTTCCGTGGAACTCCTATGATGGTTCAGGCCATGGTACTATACTTTGGTACGGCTAGTGCTTTTGGACTACAGATTGACAGAACCTTTGCAGCTATTTTAATAGTTTCAATAAACACGGGAGCCTATATGGCAGAGATTGTAAGGGGCGGAATAAATTCAGTAGATAAGGGGCAGTTTGAAGCAGCCCACGCTATGGGTATGAACCATGTCACAACTATGAAGGAGATCATACTTCCACAGGTTATAAAAAACATTCTCCCAGCTACGGGAAATGAGTTTGTAGTGAATATAAAAGATACTTCCATGCTTAGTGTTATTGGAGTCTCAGAGCTTTTCTTTCAGACCAACTCTATAGCAGGAAATAACTTCAAATATGCAGAAGCGTTTTTTATAACAAGTGTTATTTATCTTTTCATGACCCTTACAGTAACCTGGATACTGAGACGTTTTGAAAACAAACTCGAAGGCCCTGCTAGTTATTCCATGATAGATGAGACTTTGGAATAGTTATTAAATAAATAGTATATAATAATAAATAGATAAATATACAAATAGACAAATATATAAATATACAAATAGACAAATAGACAAATAGTAAAGTGTAAAGCCGAAATAGGCTATATTTTTAAATAAAATATAAACTTAAGCATTAAGAGGTAGTTAAAAAGGAAGTAATAGATAAGCAATAGATAAGTACTGGAGAGGAAATAGATATGGAAAAAATAATTGATATAAACCACTTAAAAAAGAGTTTTGGAACTAATGAAGTCTTAAGAGATATAGATTTTCATGTAAATAAGGGAGAGGTAGTTTCTATAATAGGATCTTCTGGTTCTGGAAAATCAACCTTGTTAAGATGCATAAACCTGCTTGAAAAACCCAACGGTGGGGAGATAATCTACAGAGGAGAAAATGTATTAAAGAGCGGACATGATATAAATAAATACAGGACCCATCTGGGTATGGTATTTCAAAACTTCAATTTGTTTAATACTTTAAATGTACTGGAAAACTGTACTATAGGACAAAAAAAGGTACTTGGAAAGAAGAAAGAAGAAGCGGAAAAAATAGCTGTGGAAAATCTGAAAATTGTTGGCATGGATAGATATATAAATGCAAAACCTGCTCAGCTTTCAGGAGGACAAAAGCAAAGAGTTGCCATAGCAAGAGCCCTTTCCATGGAACCAGATGTCCTGCTCTTTGATGAGCCTACATCAGCGCTAGACCCTGAAACTGTCGGAGAAGTACTTAAGGTTATGAAAGACCTTGCCCTGGCTGGACTTACTATGGTGGTTGTAACCCACGAGATGGAGTTTGCAAGAGATGTTTCCGACCGGGTAATATTTATGGACAAAGGTGTTATAGCAGAAGAAGGATTACCAGAAGAAATCTTCAACAATCCAAAAGAAGTGAGAACCAAAGAATTCTTAAAGAGGTTTTTAGCTTAGAAAATATAAAAACCTACTATGAATATAGTAAGATACTAGTTAGAAAATATATAATATTTTTCTAGTTAACTAGAAGAATTATATTTAGCTATAATAAGTGGTTTTATTTAGCTGTAATAAGTGGTTTATAGATAAGGTTGGTCATATAGGTAAAGTAAGTTAATTTAAGTTATATAGATCAAATGGATTATATATTAAAGAAAATATTAATATAAAGTAGATATAGATCTATATCATGCCTCCCAAGATAATCTAATGAGTTTAAATTAGATTATTTGGGAGGTGTTTTTTGATTGGATTTTTTATTTACTATTTGTTAAATAAATTTAATAAATTTAATAGACTTAAAGAAACTATCTATATATAGAATATATATAGATAGATATATCATCTATAAACAGAGATTCTATTGTAGGAAAATCGGCTCTATGTTATAATTTAGAGTAGCTTAATATGAAAATTTGTAATTTTGGAGGATAAAATATAAATGAAGTATATAAAGATAAAAAAAATAATAGATCAGATACTGGCTTTTATAGGTTTGATAGTTCTATCTCCTATATTTTTAGTGCTTATAATAGCTATAAAGCTTGATTCCGAGGGTCCCATACTTTTTAAGCAAAAGAGAATAGGCATACATAAGACGCATTTTAATATCTTGAAATTCAGAACTATGAAAATAGATACTCCAAAAGATACCCCTACACACTTGCTTGAAAACCCAGATCAGTATATTACAAAGGTGGGCAAGTTCTTAAGGAAGACCAGTCTGGATGAACTTCCTCAGATAATAAACATACTTAAGGGCGAGATGAGCGTTATAGGACCCCGACCTGCTCTTTGGAATCAGTTCGACCTGATAGCCGAAAGAGACAAGTACGGAGCAAATGATATCTATCCAGGCCTTACAGGCTTGGCTCAGATAAGTGGAAGAGATGAAATATCAATAGAGATGAAATCTAAGATAGATGGAGAATATGTAAAAAACATGGGCCCTTCTATGGATATAAAATGTTTTTTCGGAACTATAGTCAGTGTTCTTAAAAAAGATGGTGTCAGAGAAGGCAAGGCAGAGGATATAATAGCAAGTGAAGAGGGGGAAGAGTTGGATGAAGAAGATCTTAATAACGGGAAAAAATAGTTACATTGGAAACTTCTTTGTCAAAGCTCTGGAAGATTATCCGGCAGATTATAGTATAGATTATATAAGTCTCAGAGGAGACTCTTGGAAAAGTGAAGACATTTCATCTTATGACTGTGTTTTTCATGTAGCAGGACTTGCCCATGTAAAAGAAACACAAGATAATAAAGAACAATACTATAGGATAAATAGAGATTTGGCGGTAGACTTTGCTAAATACTGTAAAGAACAAGGCCTTAAGCAGTTTATATTCTTAAGTAGTATGAGTGTATATGGCTTAGAAAATGGAGTTATAGATAAATCGACAGTTTTAAAACCAGATAGCCACTATGGAAAGTCAAAACTAGAAGCTGAAGCACTTTTAGAGGAGCTGGAAACACAAGAGTTTAAGTTAGCCATTGTAAGGCCTCCTATGGTTTATGGGCCCGACACCAAGGGCAACTATCCAAGACTTTCAGGCTTGGCTAAAAAGACTCCAATATTTCCAAAGATAGATAATAAAAGAAGCATGATCTATATAGAAAACTTAAGTGAGTTTATAAGACTCTTGATTGATGATGAATCGCGGGGCATATACATGCCTCAAAATAGGGACTATGTAAATACCAGTGATATGGTGTCCTTAATAGCTCATATCAATGGAAAGAAGATATGGTTTACCAGAATATTTAATCCGATTATAGGGCTCTTGAACATAGGAGTTGTAAACAAGGTTTTTGGAGACTTGGTCTATGAAAAGGACCTTTCAGAGTATCCAAAGGATTATAATAAGGTAGATTTTGAAACATCAATTAAACTTACGGAAAAATAAACGAGTAAAATAAACGAGTAAAATAAAAGAGCAAAATATATAAAATTAGAAAGCAAAAGTTAGATTTAAACTAAGACAGAAAAAAAGTCTTAGAAAATAAAGAAATTAAAATATAGAGAATCAACTATTAAGAGGGGTAATATATGGAATTTAAGGAAAGTAAAAACAAGATAATAAATAAAGAAAATACTTCATCTAAAAAAAACGTCTGGATATTTCACCACTATGCAACGCCTCCTTCTATGAATGGATTTACAAGGCCATTTGATTTTGGAGTAAAGCTAGAGGATTATGATTATTCAACCACTATATTTGCGGCTTCTTATCTTCATTTTACAGAAGAAAACCTAATAAAAGATGATTCGCTTTATATCGAAGACAGGAAGTCGGGTATTCCTTTTGTATTTATAAATACACCGGGCTATGCCGGGAGCGGTAAGAAGAGAGTAGTAAATATGGTAACTTATTATAGGAATCTATTTAAGACGACTAAAGGTTATGGCAAAACTCATGAAAAGCCAGATATCATAATAGCATCATCTCCCCATCCCTTAACTATGATAGCGGGAATAAAGATAGCTAAAAAGTATAATATTCCCTGCATATGTGAGATCCGCGACTTTTGGCCGGAAGTTTTCTTTATGGGAGATAAGCTTAAAAAAGATAGCCTTATAGGGAGGATTCTTCTAAAAGGCGAGAATTGGATCTATAAGAAAGCAGATGGAATTATATTTCTAAAAGAAGGAGACATCAACTATCTCAGTGAAAATGCTTGGGACAAGCCCTCGGGTGGAAATGTAGATCTAGATAAGTGCTGGTATATAAATAATGGAGTAGATATAGAAAAGTTCAATCAGCAGATTGAAAGCGAGAAGTTGGATGACCCTGATTTAGAATCAGATAAGTTTAATATAGTTTATACCGGAGCTATAAGGCCCGTCAACAATATAGATAATATACTTGATACGGCAGCCCTGCTTAAAGATCAAAAAGATATACAATTTTTAGTTTACGGTCAGGGAAATATGCTAGATGATTTAAAAAAGAGAGTAAAAGATGAAGGCCTCAGCAATGTTAAGATGAAAGGCTATGTTGATAAGAAAAATATTCCCTATATCCTAAGTAAATCTTCTGTAAATCTTTTAAACTATTCGGGAACTCAATATAATTGGTCAAGGGGAAACAGCTCCAACAAGCTCTTTGAGTATATGGCTTCAGGCAAGCCTATTATATCTACAGTAGAGATGGGATATTCGCCTATAGAAAAATATGACTGTGGTATATCGCTAGAGGAGTCAACTCCGCAGGCTCTTAAAAAGGCTATACTAGAGATATACAATATGGACGAAGGTGTCTACAGAAAGATGGGAGAAAATGGCAGGCTGGGCGCTAAAGAATTTGATTATGGAGAACTTACTAAAAAACTTAAAAAAGTAATAGATAATTACACTTAAGAGAATAGAGCGATCTATTCTTCTTTATTGCTGTTTTACTTAAGTTTTAAGAATAAATGTCGATAGATACAAGGTATTGAAAAAAAAGAAAGGATTGATTTGATGAAATTAAAAAACAGAATTATTTTCTTCACAGTACTTATATGTATAATTAGTATAGTTTCTATATCTCTTATAAACTATAATTTTTCTATCAAAAAATTGGCAAGTGAGGTAAATGATAAAACCAGAGCTGAAACTATGCTTGTAGCTAAGGAGATGGATAGCTGGTTAGGAAAACAAAAGACTGCCTTAGGAGAAATAATAGATGGGATGGTTGTAGCGGGCGAGTTTGATAATGCATATGCTAAAGATTATCTTCAAAAAGCTGATAGCAGAAATGACGGGTCTAACTATTTTCTAGGTTTTGCAGATGGAGAATATACATACAATACAAGCCAGTCAGATTATGATCCAAGAAAGAGACCTTGGTACATAGAAGCGCAGAAAACTGAAGATTATTATGTATCAAACCCCTATGTAGATAATGCAACGGGAGACATGGTAATATCAATATCTAAGGCATTTAAGACCGATAAAAACCGTGAAGGTGTTATATGTGTCGATGTAAGAGTAGATTACCTCATAGATTATATAAGTGGTATAACATTGGGAGAAGACTCATATGCATTCTTGATGGATGCCAACAGTGATATAATAATTCATAAAAATGAGGAATACAATCCTAATGGAGAAGAACTAACTAATGTTAAAGATATATCTGATGGAAAATTATCAGAGATAATGTCTTTAGATATAATAAATATAAGAAGCAGAATTTTCAAGGATTATGATGATACTGAGAGACTATTGTTCTTTAACAAAATGAGCGAGGCTGACTGGACAGTAGGAAGCGCTGTATCTGTAAAGGAAAGTCTTGGTATTATAACCAATATATTAACTATAACTCTTATAGCTTCGGCTGCGATTTTAAGCCTAAGTGTGGCAATATCTTATGCAATTGGAAGCAATATAGCAAAACCAATAGTCCGGGCAACTCTTATAGCTGGACATATTGGAAATCTAGATTTAACCGATACAATAAGCGAGGATATGTTAAATAGAAAAGATGAAATAGGGGTTATGTCAAACTCATTTAAAAATGTAATAGACAAACTGAGAGTGTTTATGAATGAGCTCCAGGAATCTATAGATACAAATGAAGATTCATTTGTAAATTCAACTGACAGACTTAAGTTTCTATTAAGTGAAGCAGAAGATACTGCAGCAACAACTGAAGAACTTTCAGCAGGTATGGAAGAGACGGCAGCTTCAGCTATGACTTTAGATGAATCTACTAGAGAGATCAATAGCGCTGTAACAGACTTTACAAACAAGATGGAAGCAGGTTCTGTTACATCTAGCGGTATAAGTGAAAAAGCGGAGAAACTGAGCGAGCAGTTTATAGCAGCAAAAGATACAACTTTTGAAGTTTACTCCAATACAAAAGAAGAAATAGAGCGAGCAGTGGAGTCAGCTAAGGAAGTAGAAAAGATAAATATACTTTCAAATGCTATCCTTGAAATATCAGAACAAACCAGCTTGCTTTCCTTAAATGCAGCTATAGAAGCGGCAAGGGCTGGAGAAGCAGGACGCGGTTTTGCAGTAGTAGCAGATGAAATTAGAAAGCTGGCTGAAAACTCAAATTCAACTGTTGGAGAAATTCAAGAAGTAACTAAAGGAGTTACTGAAGTTGTAGGAGCCTTAGTTAAGAGCGTAGGAGGCCTAGTTAATTTCTTAGAGGAAAATGTAATAAAAGACTATGAGATGATAGTTGATGTTACAAAAGAGTATAAGAATGACGGCGTGAGCTTAAATGATATGATATCAGACTTATCAGCTACGGCCGAAGAGCTTGAAGCTACCTTAAATGAAGCCTTTAATACTATAAATGATATATCAGTAACAGTTGAAGAATCAACAACTGCAACTACAAATATAGCAGAGAAAAACTTAAATATAGTAGAAACAGTCAACAAGGTAAATGAAATAATGGAAGTCAACAGAGAAGTTTCAAATGTACTTCAGCAGATAGTTTCAGAAGTGAAACTGACAAAAGACGGTAGCGAAGAAGCTGAAGTGATAAAGAAAAAGAACCGAAAAGA
>NZ_JARIEF010000066.1 GCF_029266915.1 Tissierella sp.
CAGTTTGGAGAAAAACTTGGAAAAATTCTAAAAAAAGGTGATATACTTTGTTTAAATGGTGATCTAGGGGCCGGAAAAACTACTCTTACCAAGTCTATAGGATTAGGCCTTGGAGTTGAAGAATATATTACCAGTCCGACATTTGCACTTATAAATGAATATAGAGGGGATCTCCCTGTATATCATTTTGATGTATATAGATTAGAAAATGTAGATGAATTAGATGATTTAGGTTTTGATGAGTACTTTTTTGGTGAAGGAGTATGTATTATAGAGTGGGCAGAAAAAATCCAAAAGATGCTTCCTAAAGAAATCATAGTTCTTGATATTGAAAAAGCAGAAAATCCGGACAAGCGTATAGTTTCTATAGGCGGTTTAGGAAGCAGATATAAGGAAGTATTAGAGGAGATGAAATAGCTTGAAGGTATTAGGAATAGATACATCTACAAAAGTAGCAACAATTGCTGTAATTGATGAAGACAGAGTTATAGGGGAGTATTCTTTGAGTAAGGATATGAGTCACTCAGAAAAAATTATGCCTATGATAAAAGAAGTGCTAGATAATGTAGATATTAAGATAGAAGAAATAGATTTATTTGCAGTAGGCGTAGGGCCAGGATCTTTTACGGGCCTTCGAATAGGTGCTGCAACTATGAAAAGTTTTGCTCATTTATTCGATAAGCCTATCATAGGAGTTTCTACCTTAGAAGCCCTAGCTTATAATATGAATTTAAACAATTATATTATAATGCCTATGTTAGATGCCAGGCGCGATAGAGTCTATACGGCTCTCTATAAGTTCGATGGTCTAGAGATGGAAGAATTAGAAGGCTCTAAAATTCTTGAGATAGATGATATTGAAGATGAGTTAAAGAGTTATAGGGATATAATTGTAAATGGAGAAGGAAGTCTTATCTATAAAGATGAGATAAAAACATCTCTTGGAGAAAAAGTAAGATTTTCTTCTCTTGGACAAAATGTACCTAGAGCTGTAAATATATGTGAGTTGGCTCTTAAGAAATATCATAAGGGAGAGATAGATGATATGTATTCTCTTACACCAGACTATATAAGACCATCTCAAGCGGAGAGAGAATTAAAAGAAAAATAAGATCAATATAGATTCTAAAGAGGGGGATTGTTGTGGATATAATTGTTAGAAAAATGTTAGAAGAAGACATTGATGGTGTTCTAGAAATTGAAAATGAAGCTTTTACAACCCCGTGGTCAAGGGAATCTTTTAGAACTGAAATACGTGAAAACCTCTTGGCCTATTATCTAGTAGCGGTGGTAGATGAAAAAATAGTAGGTTACGGCGGGATATGGCTGATTTTAAATGAAGGACATATTACAAATATAGCAGTAAAAGAAGAATACAAGGGAAATGGGATCGGCAATCATTTAGTGGAGGGATTGATCTGCTATTGCTTAAAATATGAAATACTAAATATGACTCTAGAAGTTAGAGAATCAAACATTATAGCTCAAAACCTTTATAAGAAGTATGACTTTGTAGATTGCGGAAGAAGACCTAAGTATTACGCAGATGATGGTGAAGACGCTATAATAATGTGGAGAAGTAATAATAAATAAGTGAATAAGTAAAAAGCTATAAATAATAAATAAATAAATTAAAAAGATAAATAAATAAGTAAAGACATAGTTTTAAATATAAAATATGAATATGCAGATAAATAAATGAATATAGATAAATAGATAAGAGGCGATTAAAATGGATTTATTAACACTTGCAATAGAAACTTCCTGCGATGAAACATCGGTTGCAGTTATAAAAAATGGAAGGGAGATTTTGTCAAATATAATATCTTCTCAGATAGATATTCATAAGAAGTTTGGCGGAGTAGTTCCTGAAATAGCATCAAGAAAACATATTGAAATGATAAATATAATAATTCAAAAATCATTGGATGAGGCAGGTGTGGGATTTAAAGATATAGACCTGGTTGGAGTAACCAGGGGGCCTGGACTTGTGGGAGCTCTTTTAGTTGGAATATCTAGCGCTAAGGCCCTAGCATACGGTCTTGATAAGCCTCTTATAGGAGTCAATCATATAGAAGGTCATATATGCGCCAACTACTTAACTCACCCGAGCCTAGAGCCTCCATTTACCTGTCTTGTAGTATCGGGAGGGCACTCTTATATTGTTTCTGCTAATAGTTACTCAGACTATGAACTTGTAGGAAGAACAAGAGATGATGCAGCAGGAGAGGCTTTTGATAAAGTAGCAAGAGCTCTTGGAATTCCCTATCCTGGAGGACCGGTAATAGATGAACTTGCAAAAAAAGGAAACCCTCAGGCAATAGATTTCCCAAGATCATACCTAGAAACAGATTCTTATGATTTTAGTTTTAGTGGGTTAAAGACTTCAGTGCTTAATTATCTAAACGGACAAAAGCAAAAAGGTCAGGAAATAATAGTAGAAGACGTAGCAGCAAGTTTTCAACAGGCAATATTAGATGTGCTTGTGGATAAGACTTTTAGACTTGCAAAAGAAAAGCAATCTGAAAAGATAGTGATTGCAGGAGGAGTTGCGGCAAATACAGCTCTTAGATCTATGATGGAAGAAAGAGGCAAGAAAGAAGGGATAGAAATCTTCTACCCCTCTAAAATACTATGTACTGACAATGCAGCCATGATAGGTTCAGCTGCATATTATAACTATATAAATGGTAAAGAAAGTGATTTGGGCTTTACTGTAGAGCCAAATCTAGGCTTGAACTAAACTTAAAAACTAATCTTACCCACAAAGAGTTAACAATTAAGAGTTTGAAAACGAGTTAATTTTGTGGATAATGTGGAGTGGAAGCTTTAATAGTGATAAAATGTGGACTTCTCTGTGGATAAGGCTGTGGATGGTGTGTGTAAATATGATAGTTAGTGATTATTCTTCACTTACAATCAACCACTCTTCATAAAGCTCTTCTAATCCGGCAGTGAAGTCTTCTCTTTTTTTGCCTAATTCTACGACTCTCTCCAGATCTTCATATACTTCAGGATCACAAAGCAGCGCATCAATTTCTTCTATAGCTGTTTCTTTTTGAGAAATCGATTCTTCAAGAGAAGAGACTTCTTTTTTCTTAGCCTTTTCATCCTTGAGAATTTGTTTTTCTCGCTTTCTATCCATTTTAATTTGAGTTTTAGTTTTTTCTTCAGGTTCATCTTCTTCCTTAACGAGAGCTTCATTTTTCTTTTCTAAATAATAGTTATAATTTCCAAGATACTCTACAACTCCACTTGGAGTTAGTTCAAGTATTTTATTGCAAACTCTATTTAAAAAATATCTATCATGGGATATTACAAGTAAAGTTCCGCTATAGTCTAAAAGTGCATCTTCTAATATTTCCTTTGAATCTATATCTAGATGGTTTGTAGGCTCATCCATAAGTAAGAAGTTTGCATTTGAAAGCATAAGTTGAAGCAGACTAAGTCTTCCTTTTTCTCCGCCGCTTAAATCATTGATTTCCTTAAAGATATCGTCGCCTACAAATAAGAACTGACTCAGTATCTTTCTTATCTGATAGTAATCAAGTTTTGGGTTGTCATCCCAAACATGGTCTATTATAGTTTTATCAGAATGAAGAGACTCCATTTCCTGATCAAAATATCCAAAGTTTACCTTGTGACCTATCTTTATTTCTCCAGAATCTTGATCTATATCTCCAAGTATCATCTTAAAGAGAGTGGTCTTTCCTATACCATTTGCTCCTATAAGTCCTACTCTCTCGCCTCTATAAACTTCTAAATCTATTCCTTCTAATAGTTTAAAATCACCAAAACTTTTTTCTAAGTCTTCTACAAATAGAACATCTCTTCCCGATTTTATTTTTGGAGAAAAGCTTATACGAGTTTTATTTTCTTCGCTTGGTTTATCAAGTGTTTTAATCTTATCCAATACTTTCTGCCTACTTTGAGCTTGTTTTATATGCCTTGCTCCGCCGTAGTTCATAAACCTCGTTACTATTTCTTCTTGGCGTTTAAGTTCTTTTTGTTGATTATCATATTGTTTTTGCATTATATCAAGATCTTTTTTTCTTTGATCCATAAACTTAGTATAGTTAGAATTATATATTTTAATATGTTTGTTTTCTAAAAGAAATATTCTATTTACAAAATTATCTAAGAAAAATCTATCGTGGGATATTATCATAGTAGCGCCTTTATAATCTCTTAAAAACTTCTCCAGCCAGCTTATAGCTTCTATATCTAAATGGTTGGTAGGCTCATCTAGAAGCAAGAGATCAGGATTCTCTAAAAGAAGTTTTGCAAGAGATAGGCGTGACTTTTGTCCACCACTTAAAAGATTTATCGATTTATCGAAATCTTCCTCCGAAAATCCAAGACCAACTAAGACACCTCTTATATCTGACTTATAACCATAACCATTTTTTTCTATAAATCGCTCTAGAAGATTACCATAGTCTTCCATGTCCTTTTCTAAGGTTTCGCAAGACGCATCATTGCTATTTAGAGCTATTCTCTCTTCTAAAGTTCTCAGCCGTGCTTCCATATCTATAAGAGTCTGAAAGACGTCCAGGCAATCATCGTATATAGTCTTATGGCTGTCTATTTTAATATGCTGTTCCAGATAGCCTATCTTTACATCTCTTTGAATAAAAACTTCACCGCTATCTTTTTCTATGTTTCCAGCTAATATATTGAAAAGAGTAGTTTTTCCAGATCCATTAACCCCTATAACTCCTACTCTATCTCCTAATTCTAAATTAAAATTTATATCTTCAAGTATTGTATCTATGACATATTTTTTTTCTAAAGCCCTGCATGATAAAACTGACATAAAAATCCTCCTAAATGTTAATACTACTAGTATATCAAATCTTACTACTATTATTATAACAAAAACCCTCAACTAATAAAAGGAGGGATAGATTTTAAAGTTTTTAGGGCTAAAGAACCATATAAGGCTATGGATAAGACATGATAGCAGAGGGACTTTAAAAGGATATTAGGATTGAAAACCCTATCTATATATAATTGATTAATTTTTACCAAAGTGTTATAATAAATTTATATGACACAGAACGAAAGGTTGATATAAAATGAGTAAGAATGTATCTATCACAGTAATAAGAAGACTACCAAAATACTATAGACATTTAACTGAACTTCTTGGAAATGGAATTAATAGAATATCTTCACAAGAATTAAGCGGACTTACAGGATTTACAGCCTCTCAAATACGACAAGATTTAAATAACTTTGGAGGATTTGGTCAGCAAGGTTACGGATACAATGTAGAAGAACTTAGAAATGAACTTGGAAAGATTCTTGGTCTATCTAGAAGATACAATGTTGTACTTACAGGAGCTGGGAATTTAGGTCATGCTCTTTCAGATTATAAAGGTTTTAAGGAAACTGGATTTGATATAATTGGAGTTTTTGATCTTGATCCTGAAAACCCTAGATATTCAAATACTGAACAACTAAATGTTCTTCCAGTAAGCGAATTAAAAGAGTTTATAAAAGAAAACAATGTAGAGATAGGAATAATAACAACAGCTAAGAAATTTGCTCAGGAAATAGCAGATATTTATGTAGAAGCAGGAATAAAGGGAATTTGGAACTTTGCAGCAGTAGATTTAAAGCTTCCAGAAGATATAAAATTAGAAGATGTAAGACTTAGCGAAAGTCTCTACACTTTAACATATTTTCTGCAGGAACCGAAAGAGTAATAATAGCTCTAAAGTTAAAAGCTTTAGAGCTATTATTATCGTCTGAAAAAAGATATAGATAAACTTGAGGTGATTATAATAGAAAAATATAGAGTAATAGAAGAAGAAAAAAATAAGATAAGATTAAAAGATATAGCTAACTTTCATCCAAAAGATATATTTGAATGCGGTCAAGCATTTAGATGGTATAAAGAAGATGATGAATCCTACACCACAGTTGCTTACGGAAGGGCACTAAATGTAAAGATGGAGGGGAGCGACGCAGTTTTATATCCATCAACTTTAGAGGAATTTAATGATATATGGGTTCATTACTTTGACTTAGAGAGAGATTATAGCCTTATAAAAGAAGAGCTTAGAAATGATCCTATCCTAGAAGAAGCAATAGACTTTGGCCCTGGAATAAGGATTTTAAACCAAGAGCCCTTTGAGATGACTATTTCATTTATAATTTCAGCCAATAATCAAATTCCAAGGATAAGAAAGTCTATTGAAACTATAGCCCTAAACTACGGAAGGAAAATAGACAATCCCTTAAAAAATCGCGAGTATTATAGCTTTCCTAGTCCCGATGAGCTAAAGGATGCAGACTTAGAGGAGTTTAACTCCCTGACAAAAGTAGGTTTTCGTGGTCAGAGGGTTTTAGCTACAAGCAGGATAATAGCTGATGGAGATTTAAAACTAGATCCCATCTTTAAAATGACTCGTGATGAAGGTAAAATAGAGCTCATGACACTTCCTGGAGTGGGACCCAAGGTAAGTGACTGCATACTTCTCTTTGGATTTAATAAAGATGAAGCTTTTCCAGTAGATGTATGGGTAAAAAGAGTTATGGAACATTTTTATTTAAAGGAAGATACAAATGTAAAACATATAGGCCAGCACGGAGCAAGGATCTTTGGAAATTTAGCAGGCTTTGCCCAGCAATATCTTTTCTACTATGCAAGAGAAACCGGTATAGGAAGAAAATAGTAATAAAAGATAAGATGGAGATTCCTCCGCTACGGTCGGAATGACTAGG
>NZ_JARIEF010000107.1 GCF_029266915.1 Tissierella sp.
CACCTAGTCATTCCGACCGCAGTGGAGGAATCTCGATTCTATTAGTCTAAGTAGAGTCAAAAGAGAGATCCTTCGACTGCGCTCAGGATGACTAGCTCTCCAGATTTCTACAAACATAGTAAGATAACTAGCTATCCTGTGTCATTTCGACCGTAGCAGGAAGACTATCTCTCCTAGTCATTCCGACCGTAGTGGAGGAATCTCGGTTCTGTTAGTCTAAGTAGAGTCAAAAGAGAGATCCTTCGACTGCGCTCAGGATGACTAGCTCTCCCGATTACTACAAACATAGTGAGGTGACTAGTTCTCCTGTGTCATTCCGACCATCGCAGGATGACTATCTCTCCTAGTCATTCCGATAGTCTCGAGAAGACTAGCTTTCCTAGTCATTCCGACCGTAGTGGAGGAATCTCGGTTCTGTTAGTCTAAGTAGAGTCAAAAGAGAGATCCTTCGACTGTGCTCAGGATGACTAGCTCTCCCGATTACTACAAACATAGTAAGATTACTAGCTCTCCTGTGTCACTCCGATCGTAGCAGGATGACTAGCTATCCTGTGTCATTCCGACCATCGCAGGATGACTAACTCACCTAGTCATTCCGACCGCAGTGGAGGAATCTCGATTCTATTAGTCTAAGTAGAGTCAAAAGAGAGATCCTTCGACTGCGCTCAGGATGACTAGCTCTCCAGATTACTACAAACATAGTAAGATGACTAGCTCTCCTGTGTCATTCCGACCTTGGCAGGAAGACTATCTCTCCTAGTCATACCGTTCTTATCAGGAAGACTAACTCTCCTAGTCATTCCGATCGTCTCAGGAAGACTAGCTATCCTAGTCATTCCGACCGTAGTGGAGGAATCTCGGTTCTGTTAAACAAAGTAGAGTCAAAAGAGAGATCCTTCGGCTACGCTCAGGATGACTAGTTCTCCTAGTCATTCCGACCGCAGCAGGATGACTAGCTCTACTAATTATAAATTTAAAAAGCTATGGATCAGACATTTAGTCTGCCATAGCTTTTTAATAAAACAAAAATATGATAAGGGCTTATTAAATCTCTAATGATCTATGACAAGCCGAGAAATGGTTTGGTTTTACCTCTAGAAACTCGGGTACCTTTTTGTGACAGATATCTATTGCATAGGGACATCTCTCAACAAAGCGGCAGGCTTCTTTAGGGTTTATTGGGCTTGGTACGTCTCCTTTAAGAACTATCCTCTTTCGACCTTTTTGAATCTCAGGATCTGGTATTGGTATGGCTGAAAGTAGGGCTCTTGTATAGGGATGTATGGGATCAGTATAGAGCTCTTCTGAGTCAGCTAGCTCCATTAACTGGCCTAGGTACATTACAGCAACCCTATCGGATATATACCTGACCATGGAAAGGTCATGGGCTATAAATAGATAGGTCAGGCCTAATTTTTCCTGAAGATCTTTCAGTAGATTTACAACTTGTGCCTGAATAGAAACGTCAAGAGCTGAGATTGGTTCATCGCAGACTATAAACTTAGGATTTAAGGCAAGTGACCTAGCTATTCCTATTCTCTGTCTTTGTCCCCCGCTGAACTCATGGGGAAATCTCATAGCATGTTCTTCGCTTAAGCCTACTAGTTCAAGAAGTTCTACTACTCTTTTTCTTTTTTCTTTTTTATCATTAAATATCTTGTGTATGTCAAAAGGCTCACCTACTATTTCTTCAACTGTCATTCTAGGGTTTAAAGAAGCATAGGGATCTTGAAATATCATTTGAAAGTTTTTTCTTACTTCCTGCATTTCACGTCTTGATAGCTCGAAGATATTTTGTCCATTAAAGATTAATTCTCCATCGGTTGGATCATAGAGTCTTATTATAGTTCTGCCTGCGGTAGATTTACCGCAGCCGGACTCACCAACAAGTCCAAAGGTTTCACCTGGATATATATCAAAACTGATTCCATCAACTGCTTTGAGGACTCCTTCTCCTACATTAAAATACTTGCTTATATTCTTAGCTGATATTAAAGGTTCCATTAAGAAATCCTCCCTTCCTCTTCTTGTGCCATAGGATGATTTAGCCAGCATCTGCTCTTATGAGTGGCGCTATGAACAGTTTCCTCGGGCATATTATCTTTACAAATCTTCATGGCCCTATCACACCTATCATAGAAAGGACATCCTTTAGGCGGAATATATAAATCTGGCGGAGTACCTTCTATAGAATGAAGGGGTTCGTCTTTATCCATATCAAGCCTTGGAATACTCTTAAGAAGCTTAACTGTATAAGGATGTTTTGTATTTTCAAAGAGTTCCTTGGTACTTGCTTCTTCAATTATCTGGCCGGCATACATAACAAGGACCTTATCGCTCATATCAGCTACTATGCCTAGATCATGAGTTATTAAGATGATACTCATTCCAAGCTTAGTTTGAATATCTTTCATAATATCTAAAATCTGAGCCTGAACTGTTACGTCAAGCGCAGTTGTCGGTTCATCTGCTATCATAAGTTTCGGATCTGAAACCATGGCCAGGGCTATCATAACCCGCTGCCTCATTCCACCGGAAAATTCATGAGGGTATTGCCTTACTCTTTTTTCGGGTTGGGGAACTGAAACTAGTCTTAACATATCTATAGCTTTTTCTTCTGCTTCTTTCTTAGAAACACCTCGGTGATGAATAAGTCCCTCTACTATCTGCTTGCCAACCCTTACAGTTGGATTTAGTGAAGTCATGGGGTCTTGAAATATCATGGATATCTTATTTCCTCTTATTTCTTCCATATCTTTATCAGTCTTTTTAAGTAAATCGACTCCGTCAAATATTATTTCTCCATTTTTTATAAAAGCTGGAGGTGTAGGAAGGAGCTGCATAATAGAGTTTGCTGTAACAGACTTGCCGCAGCCTGATTCTCCAACTATCGCAACTGTTTCTGAATTTTTAACATCAAAACTTATATTTCTAACTGCTTCAACTTCTCCAAAGAAAGTTTTAAAAGAAACAGCTAGGTTCTTAACTTCTAATAGATTTTCTTGGTTTTCCATTTTTATGTCTCCTCCTTACTTTCTTAGTCTTGGATCAAGTGCGTCACGAAGACCATCGCCTAGAACATTAAACCCAAACATTATAAGTGAAATCAATATAGCCGGAATTATAAGCTGGTAGGCATTTCCAACTGCCATTCCAGCAAGTCCGTCACTTGCAAGGGAACCTAGACTTGACTTGGGAGCCTGTATGCCAAGGCCTAAAAATCCAAGAGTTGCTTCTGCAAATATAGCCCGGGGTATAGTCAATGTAACATTTACGAGTATGGGACCCAATGTATTTGGGATTATATGTTTTCTTAATATCCAACCTTTAGTAGCTCCAAGAGATTCACTTGCAAGTGAATACTCAGATTCTTTAAGTTGAAGAACCTGTCCCCGGACCAGTATTGCCATGGGAACCCAGGAAGTAAGTGTAATAGCTAGGATCAATACCGGAAGCGATGTTCCAGCTCCCGCGCTACTGAAAACTACTGAAAGTAAGATTACAATAAGAAGGTAGGGTATGCTGTAGATAACTTCAGCTACACGCATTAAAACAGCATCGACTCTTCTACTTGCAATGCCTGATACTCCACCATATATTACCCCTATTATAAAGTCTATAGTAGCTGCCAGGATACCTATTATAAGAGAATATCTGGCTCCAAACCATACACGTGTCCAAAGATCACGGCCGAGTTCATCGGTGCCGAACCAGTTTGTAGAATTGGGCTTCGCATTTATATTGTCATAAAACTGTTTAAAATAATCAAATTTATTCATCCATGGTCCTACTATACTCATAGCTATCATAAGCAAGATCAATATAAGACCCACCATAGCAAGCTTGTTTTGTTTTAAGCGTCTCCAAACATCAGGCCAATATTTTATACTGGGACGCTTTATCTTATCTGCATCTCTATCGGAGAGATCAGCTGGTTCGAACATTCTTTTATCAAACTTTTCCTTTAAATCTATCTCTATATCCTGTCTTAAATCCTTATTAAAAGTATCCAATTTAGCGTCCCTCCTCTGTAAGCTTTATTCTTGGATCTATCAAGATATAAGCTATATCTACTAAAAATAGCATTCCAACTAGTATAATAGCGTAAAATATAGTAGTTCCCATTATAAGAGTATAGTCTCTATTGTTTATAGACTTAACAAACTGATAGCCAAGTCCTGGAATACCAAATATTTTTTCAATTACAAAACTTCCTACCAGAAGGTTGGATATAAGTGTTCCAAGAACTGATATTATAGGAAGTATGGCATTTCTAATAGCATGTTTTAGTATAACTGCAAGCTTTGTAATTCCCTTAGACTTAGCAGTTTTTATATAGTCTTGGCCAAGAACTTCAAGCATACTAGACCTCATAAGTCTTGCCATATAAGCCAGTGGCATAAGTGAGAGCGCAAAGGCTGGAAGAAGTGTATGACGGAACTCGCCCCATCCTCCTATGGGAAGATAGGCTACATTCTTGGCGACAAACTGAATTAGTAGGGTACCCATTATAAAACTGGGGACCGAGATACCAATTATAGCTATTATCATGGCTATATAGTCAGGAATCTTGTTTTGATAGAGGGCGGCTAGCGCTCCAAGAGCTGGACCAAATATTAAAGCAACCAGGAGGGCTTCAAGTCCTAGATAAGCGGATACTGGAAAACCACGTGAAACCATATCATTTACAGTTTCAACTTTTGATTTCATGGATTCGCCCAGATTGCCCTGGAGTAAGTTTTTTAAGTAAATTACATATTGTTCTGATTTTGGTTTATCTAAACCATATTTTTTAAGTAGGTTTTCATAAACTACCTGTGGCATCTTTCCCTCTTTTTTAAATGGATCGCCCGGAACGGCGTGCATGAGGAAAAAAGTTATTGTTACAACTGCCCAAATAGTAATAATAGACATAAGGAGTCTTTTAAATATATATTTTGTCATAATAGCACCTCATTTCTTTATAAAGATATTTCTTATATTTCTAGGTCAGATACTTCTTAAAAATAATAAAAAATCTGATGGGCTATAACAGCCCATCATCTTTTATTTTTTATTCATATCAACATAGGTCAATCTTGGATAGTTTACCAGTGGCTTAAATACTCCAGTTACATATGGCTTTTGAGCATATGGCTGAGTATAGAAGTAAACAGGTACAACCGGCATATCTTCCATGATCATTTTTTCTGCGTCTCTCATAGCCTTAAATCTTTCATTGTTATCAGGACTAGTTTTAGCTATATCTACTAACTTATCATATTCTGGATTATTGTACTTAGCATCGTTAAAGCTTGACTTACTGTGCCATAACTCCAAGAAAGTTATAGGGTCAGCATAGTCTCCAATCCAACCCGCACGAGATATTTGGTAATCTCCTGCTTTTTCTCTGTCAAGTTTAACTTGGAAATCTACGTTTTCAAGTTGGATTTCAACACCAAGATTAACTCTCCACATCTCTTGAGCTGCCTGAGCTATTTTCTTGTGAGCTTCAGAGGTGTTATATAGAAGAACAACTTGCTTAAAGTCAGCTGCTGTAATACCTTCTTCTTTTATTCCTTCTGCAAACATCTTTTTAGCTTCATCTTCATTAAATTCTAGAAGTTTTCCAACTTCGTCTCTATATTCCTTACCATTTTCATCTTTAAGTCCTAGTGGAACAACTCCTTCAGCTGCTATCTGTCCACCTTGAGCTATCTTTTCTACTATTGTAGCTCTGTCTAGGCTCATTGCAAAAGCTTTTCTTATCTTTTCATTTGTAAATGGCATAGAACCATTAGCCATCTTAAACTTAGAGTTTAAGTTATAATAATAAGTTCCAACTTGTTCTGCTATTACTAACTCTGGATTATTTTCAGCCTTCATTTTAGCAACTACTGCTTGAGGAAGTGGAGTTAGGAAATCATAGTCCCCGCCTTCATATTTTTGCCAAGTAGTATTTTCATCAGCTATAATGTCAAAGTCCATACCGTCTAGCATTACTTTGTCTTTATCATAATATTCATCATTTTTTCTGATCTTAAGGCTAGCACTATGTTCCCACTCAGTTAACTTGAATGGTCCATTTGATACATAAGTATCTACTGTTTTAGCCCAATCTCCATTAGCTTCTACTGCTTTTTTGCTAACTGGGTAAAGAGTGTAAAATGCAGTTAACTCTAAGAAATAAGCTGTAGGACTTTCAAGAGTTACAACTAAAGTTTTCTCATCTTCTGCCTTAACCATTACATCATCCATAACGCCTTCTCCAGTGTTAAAAGCCTCTCCACCCTTTATATAATAAAGTTGGTGAGCATAGTCAGAAGCAAGTTTAGGATCTAATGCTCTCTTCCAAGAGAATTCAAAGTCTTCTGCTGTAACTGGATCTCCCGTTGACCACTTTGCGTCGTCACGGATTTTAAAAGTATAAGTTAGCTTGTCTTCACTAACTTCATAACTTTCAGCCATTCCTTCAACTATTTCAAGATTTTCATTGACCTTCATAAGACCTTCAAAAGCATGGTCTAGTATCCAAGACTCATGAGTTCCTTGTGCAAGAGCTGGGTCAAGTGATCCGGGCTCTTCAGCATTGTTAGTTCTTAGGATTTTCTCGCCTGTTGTTTCATCTTTAGGCTCATCTGGTTCTTTTTCATCATCTTTGTCACCTTTGTCGTCAGGCTCTACAACCGGTGGAGTATCTGCCTTATCATCTCCCTTAGGTACACATCCCGCAGCAAAGATTGATAAAGCCAGGATTAAACTTAGTAATATTAATAATTTCTTTTTCATAATTCACCCTCCTCTTAATATTCTGAATACTCGATGCTTTCAAATAGTTTATCACGTTATCCTGCTAAATTCAATACTTATTTTTCCGAAATAGTTAATTATTTTACATAAAATATTATGGATAGAAATATATAAATAAGTAGTCAAAAAATATGATATAATATCCTATAGTGGAGGAGATAAGATGATTTATTTTGATAATGCAGCAACTACTTTTCCTAAACCGGAAGAAGTATACCAAAAACAAATGGAAGTTATGAGAGAGTATGGCGCAAATCCAGGCAGGGCCGGGCACAAGATGGCCCTTAGAACTAACAGAGAAATCTTTGAAACCAGAATTTCTTTAGCAAAACTCTTTAATATAAAAAATATGATGAATGTAATATTTACTCAAAATGCAACGGAAAGCCTTAACATGGGAATAAAGGGACTTTTAAAATCTGGAGACCATGTTATAACTACCAGCATGGAGCACAATTCAGTTCTAAGACCAATTACTCATATGCAAGCTATAGGCGTAGAAAGCACCATAGTAAAGGCTGACTCAAAAGGCCATATAGATCCAAAAGATATAGAAGAAGCTATAAAACCTAATACAAAACTTATAGTTACAACCCATATATCAAACCTGACAGGAACTATTATGCCAGTAGAGGAAATTGGTCAGATTGCAAAGAAGCATGGCCTTATCTATATGGTAGACGCCGCTCAATCAGCTGGAGTATATCCGATAGATGTAGAGGCTATGAATATAAGCATACTGGCTGCAGCAGGGCATAAAGGATTGCTGGGGCCTCAGGGAACCGGAGTTTTATATATTTCCCCCGAACTAGATCTTGACGGACTAATGCAGGGAGGAACGGGAAGCGCATCTGAATCCTTAAGCCAGCCTGATATAAGACCGGACAAATATGAAAGTGGTACGCCAAACGGACCTGGCATCATAGCTCTTGGAGCAGGAGTTGAATATATCACAAGCAGAGGAATAGATGAGATCCGTAGGCATGAAGAAGAACTAACTGATTATTTCCTAAAAGCTATCAAGGAGATAGATGGAATAATAATATACGGACCGGCAAATATAAAAGAACAGGCTGCAGTGGTAGCTTTAAACCTTAAAGACATAGATTCATCTGAGATATCGTACATTCTAGATGAAGAGTATGATATAGCAGTAAGATCCGGTCTTCACTGCGCACCTCTTGCCCACAAAACTATAGGAACGCTGGACCAAGGAGTTGTAAGATTTAGCTTTGGAATATTTAATACCAAGGAAGAAGTAGATAAGGCTATAGAAGCCTTAAAAGATATAGCAAGGGAAGTGTAGGAGAAGCAATGGAATATATATTTATTATAAAAGAATTTATAGAAGATTATACAGCAGAGTTTGTAGGTTTTTTATACTTAGGATTTTTAATTTTAGCAGTAGCCCTATTGATAAGCAATCATAGGAATAGAAAGCTTTTAGAAAAATATAATAGGATGGTAAAGGGAATCGATGTAGAGAACTTTGAAGAACTGCTTCAATATCTACAAAACCACGTAAATGATTTAAATGCTAATGTAAACACTCTGAAACTTGAGGCCCAAGAGGTCCAGGAAAGACTAGATTTTACCATCCAGCATGTCGGATTTATAAGATATAATGCCTTTAATGATATGGGCAGTGAAATGAGCTATTCAATAGCCCTCTTAGACAGCTTTCAAAATGGACTGGTGCTTACCGGAATCTATGGAAGAGATCAAACTGTAACCTATGCAAAAGATATAAAGGCAGGCACAAGCTTTAAGACTCTTTCAGCTGAAGAAATCATGGCAGTGGACAGAGCCATTAGAGGAACGATTAGAAAGGTTTAGGAGGGAGAAATGGACGAGTTACTTTTTATTATAAACCCAGTTGCGGGCGGCGGAAAAGCCAGAGCTATAGAAGATATAATAATCAAAGAGATGGAAGATTATCAGGGTAAAATCTCTATCATGCTAACTGAAAATCCGAAAGAAGCCACAACCATGGCCTATCAAAGTCATATAGAGACTATCATAGCAGTAGGGGGAGACGGTACAATAACTGAAGTTGCAAAAGGTATGATTCGAAGAGGATACGGGACACTGGGCATTATACCCGGGGGAACCGGCAATGACTTTACAAAAAGCCTAGGGATAGAAAAAAATACAATAGAGGCCATTAAAACTATTAAACTAGCAAAAACTATGAAGATAGATATAGGCCTTGCAAATGGTTATAAGTTTTTAAATATAGGCAGTGTAGGCCTTGACGCAGAAGTAACAAGAGAGTCTGAAAAGATAAAAAAATATGTAGGAGGAAAAGCTTCCTACATACTCAGTATATTTGTAGCCCTAGCAAAATTTAAGCAAAAAAAGGTAGCTATAGAAATAGATGGCAGGAAAGAAGAAAAAAATCTAGTTCTCTTTGCTATAGGTAACGGTAAATACTATGGGGGCGGACTGCAGATGATACCAAACGCTATATTAAATGATGGATTCCTGCATGCCTGCATAGTAAAAGATGTAAGTCGATTTAGGATATTGACTATCTTTCCGGAAGTATATAAGGGAAAGCATCTTCGTCATACTAAATATACAGAGACATTCAAGGCTAAGCGAGTTAAGATCTATTCAAAACAAGATATATACATGAACCTAGACGGAGAACTCTTTTCTCCTGGACGAGAAGTAGAATTTTCAATTTCAGATGAAAAGTTAAATGTCATAATACCTTAAAGATAAACATAAACATAAAGATAAAGATTAAGATAAAGAAAGATAAAGGTAAAGTGTAAAAGATAAAAAGTAAAAGACGAAAGACCAGAAATTATACTATAAATCATAAATTATAAATCATAAAATAAATGCAAGCACTTATAAGTAGCATCTTTAATACTTCAATTTTAAATATAAAAAATAGGATCTATACTTATAGATCCTATTTTTTTGATTCTGATCTAGATATTAGTCTAGATACTTTTCTATTCTTTTTTAATGTTTTTAAATCTACTTAATCTCCTTACATCTATCTAAATAATATTTAAATCCTTCCATCCATATCCCTACTATTTAGCCTTTAACTTGTCCTCTTGCTTTTTCATATACTCTTGATGAGTTTTTTCAAACGGCTCATATTTTTCTTCCAGTTCATCCTTTTTAAGTACTTCTCTTGCTTCTTTAAAGAATTCTTTTTCCTCTTCATCCATATGATGAGTCAGGACTTCTTTTAAAACACTAAACTTAGCATCCCAGGTTTCATTGTCAATATCAGTTTTTTCTATAACACTAAACTGATAAGCTCCTAGGCTGTGCTCCTCAATCATTTCCATAACAACGTCTTTGCCTTCTTCATCAGTTCTAGACTTTACATCGGGAAAAACTACTCGCTCTTCGGCTTCATGGTGACCCTTGATTTTAGCATAAAGTTCGTGGAAATGATCTTTTTTCTTCTTTCCACTAGCTTTTTCAATTTTTTCAATTAGATCTCTAAATTCATCATGCTCTTTTTTAATTTCCTTTAAAACGTCCACACGACCAGCTCCTAATATTATTTTTTATCTCTTAAACATTATTAAAATACCCAAGAAAAAGACTGTTAAACAGGATATTTTACATAAAACTAGCTGGGAAAAGAGTTCCCAGCTAGTAGAGTATTTATTTAAATTGTTGGTAGTTCATCATCATTTAAATCATCATCTATTGGTGGTAACACAATAGTTTCATCTGATGGATATTGAGGTGAGTTTCCTTTATTTTGATTAGTATTTTTATCTTTATTATAGTTTCCGTGATCATAATTAGTCTTTGAGCTACTGTCATAAACAGTTTTCTTATCTGCCTTAGACATATCTTTTGCGGCATCTTTAGCTTTATCAACTACATTATTCTCTGGAACTGGCTTCTTGTTTTCTTCTTCAACCTTGTCTTCAAACTTCTTAAGCTGTCTGCCTGCAAAGTCTCGTCCTCCAAGACCAAATGCTAGAGCAAATGCTATTGAAAGTCCACCAAGAACTAAAAGGAATGCTGTGTTTACTATTGTTGAAGCAAACTTTATTTGTTCTAATGTCATAAAGATTGAGAATATAATTATTATATATTTTGCAATAGCAGCTGAGAAAGGACTCTTAGCATACTTGTTTATCATGCCTTCTACAAAGTATCCAGCTAATACACCAATACCTATTATTAACAGTCCGCTAATTACAAGAGGGATATAAGCTATTACGCTTCCTCCTATAGTGTTTAAAACGTCCAGTTTCAAGATACTTAAAGCTTCTACAGTAACAAATAGTATGATCAATACCTTAACTATTCCAGCTATTATCTTGGAAATATTAAATCTTGGAATATCTCCAGCTGTATTGTCTTCCATCCAACCATAGATCTTCTCAATTCCCATTCTATCAAGCAGTTGCTCGAGTATCTGAGAAACAAAAGTTGCTATATAGTAGCCTAGAACTACAAGTAGAATAGCTACAAATATATTTGGAAGCATGTTCATTGTCTTATTTAATACCGTCATAATTGGTGCTGTAAGAGTTTGTATATTAAGTGTTTCAAGTGCTACTGTAATAACTGGAATAAGAACTATTCCAAATACTACCTTAGATAGAACATCTGCTAGTGTTGCTTTTTTATCTTCGCTTACACTGCCTGTTGCAAGACTTGGATTTAATTTATTATACCATTTATCAATATTCATAGTCTGTAGCAGGTTCTTAACTAAGTCTCTTATAATTTTAGCTATAAAGTAACCAATAAATAGAATTATTCCAGCTCCTATAAGTCTTGGAATAAATGCCAATAAGTTTTGCATCATATTAGTTATAGGACCTGATACTGATTCCATATCAAGTGCATCTAATATAGCCGGTAAAAATAGTAAGAATACTAGGAAATAAGCAATCTGTGCTATGCTCTTTACCTTGTCCTTGCCATAAGCTGGATCCGCTGGGTTTCTTCCCTTTGCTAAATGATCCCCCACATTCATCTTAACCAATACCTTTTGCAATAAGTTTTTAACTAATACTGCTATCCCCCAGGCAATTAAAAATAATACCAATGCCTTTAATATATTAGGGATATACATAAGAATACTGTCAAAAATATTTCTAATTTCATACATATAAATTCCTCCTATTTAATTTTATTTTTTAAGTCCAATACGCCTTCTAAGTAATATGTACCCAAATTAAACGGATAGCTACAGATGTTAAAAAAAATTAATAATTGAAGATATATGTTTAGCTTGACAAGCTCTTGGGAATATATCTATTAAGCAACAAAAGAAACAAATAAACTACAAAATAGTTACAAAGAGGTTACAGAAAAAGTTTTATAAGAAATTAAAATAGATAAGCAAAAAAATAGGAGGAATAATAATGGCTAACCAAAAAGTAGTAGGAATTTTCAGCACTCAACAAGAAGCAATAAAGGCAATTGAAAGATTAAAGAGAGACGGATACAGAGATGAAGAAATTTCCGTACTATCTAAAGATGCAGATGATCTACAAAGAATAAAAGACGCAACACATGCAGATATAGATGATCATAATGCAGCTGATGGAGCAGTAGGAGGAGCAATGGCCGGAGGAGCTATCGGAGGAATCGGAGCACTTCTTGTTTCCCTAGGAGTTATAGCAATACCAGGAGTAGGACCTTTCCTAGCAGCAGGACCAATTGCAGCAGCTTTAACAGGCGCAGTGGCAGGAGGAGCAGTTGGAGGAATAGTAGGAGCTCTTGTAGATATGGGTCTTAGCAAGGAAGAAGCTGAAGGCTATAACCAGTATATTGAAAGAGGAGATATCCTAGTTATGGTAGACGAGCATCCTGACAGAGACGTATATGGAAACTTCAGAGAAAATAACTCAGTAATAAGAGATTCATATGGAGATCCAACAGATCCAACTACACCAAATACAAAAAGAAGATTTGATCAAAACGATCCAAACGGACTGGGTGGACCAGCTATAGGTGATGATCCTACAGATTTAAATGATCCAAACGTTATAAGAAATCCTAACGATCCAAACAGACCAGTATAAAAATAGATAAAATAAAAAGATAAGTAAATTTAAATATAATGACCTGAGTTCCTCGGAGCTTAGGTCATTTTTCTGCTTAATATGGTAAAATAAGACTAGGGATTAAGTATATAGTGAATAAGAATAAAATGAAGATGGATAATAAAAAAATAAGAAGAAAAATAAGAAAAAAATTAAGAAAAAAAATGAGAAAAAATGAAAAGAAAGTGAAAAGAACAAAAAGAAAAATACAATAAAATAAAAGAAAATAAAAGAAAATGGAGGTAGTAAGATGAAATTAAATGATGAGCATTTAGAAAAAATAGTTAAGGATCTTGTAGATTGGATAAGACGCGAGATGGAAAGTATAGGCGGAAATAGGATGCTCCTTGGTATATCAGGGGGGAAAGATAGTTCAGTTGTAGCAGCTCTAGGAGCAAAGGCTCTGGGACGGGATAATGTTATAGGGGTGCTTATGCCTAAGGGAGAGCAGGCGGATATAGATTTCTCCTACGAAATATGCGAACTTTTGGGCATAGAAAACATAACCTTTCCCATTGATGAGATAAGCGACAGCTACTTTAAAAAATTTGAAAACATTCCAAGCAAATTACTACCAGCTATAAGCGAAGAGACCAAGATCAACCTATCTCCTAGAATCAGGATGACAATTCTCTACGGCATGAGTCAATCCATAGAAGGAAGTAGGGTAGTTCACACCGGCAACCTTTCAGAAAAATGGATAGGCTACACCACAGTTTATGGAGATAATACCGGCGCCTTTTCTCCTCTTGGAGATTTTACATCTGATGAGGTCATTCAGATCGGTAGATTCATAGGCCTCCCAGAGAAATTTATAGTAAAGCCACCCGCTGACGGACTAACTGGAAAGACCGATGAAATGGTTCTGGGTTTTGACTATGATACCTTAAATAAATATATAAGGACAGGTCAGATTGATGACCTTAAAATAAAGGAAAAGATAGATAGGATGCACGAATACAGCAGATTTAAGTTTACCCCTATGCCTGTATTTTTAAACGATTTACCGCTTAAAAATAACAAATATTAAAAAGAATTAATATTTGTTTATACCACTTATCCATGGGTAAATAAGTAATAGACCAAAAAGAAAAACATTTTAAAGATAGCAATTATTTGAAAAACATTATTTTTTAGATGCGAAGTTAAAATTACGATTTAGGAAACATAAAAATTATGAGGAGGAAACTAAAATGTTAAGATATTCAATTATATTTTTAATAGTAGCAGTTATAGCAGCGGTATTAGGATTTACAAGTATAGCAGGTGCAGCAGCAGGTATAGCTAAAATAGTATTTTATATTTTCCTAGTATTATTCGTTATATCTCTATTAACAGGTAAAAAGTCAGTCTAAATAAAAAGATAGAGAGACAATATAATTAAAATAGAAATTTAAAGAGAAAATATATTTCAAAAACAAAGCCCTAGAGGATTAGTCCTCTAGGGCTTTACATATGCATTGAAAGAAGAAAGGCTTGGATATTTCTCTTCAACAGGAGTTGAAGAGAAAAGACTGATTATATGATAGACTAGATTCCTCCACTAGGGTCGGAATGACTAAGGGATTCAGTCATCTTGAGCGTAGCCGAAAGATCTCTCTTTTGACTTTGTTTGGGCTAATAGAAACGAGATTCCTCTGCTACAGTTGGAATGACTAAGGGAGTTAGTCATCCTGGGAAAGGTAAATATCCATAGTCATCTTGAGTGCAGTCGAAAGATCCCTCTTTTGACTTTGTTTAGCCTAATAGAAGCGAGATTCCTCCACTACGGTCGGAATGACTAAGGGAGTTAGATTCCTCCGCTAGGGTCGGAATGGCTAGGAGAGTTAGTCATCCTGGGAAGGGTAAATATCCTTAGTAATCTTGAGCGCAGTCGAAAGATCTCTCTTTTGACTTTATTTTATTTATACATATAGCTATCATCTGATAGTTTTCGAAGTTCAACTACCTGATCTTCAGTTCCGAGAACTACCATGGTATCGCCTGCTTCTAGTACCTCATCTGAACTTGGATTAAATATCCACTCTTTTCCGATCGTTTTTCTAATAGCCAAGATAATAAGTCCAGTCTTCTCGGGTATCTTCACTTCCATGAGTGTTTTCCCTCTAATCGAAGAAGATGCCCCGACACTTACATTCTCAAGGTCAAGCACTATATCTCCTGCATGAGTCATTACGTCTAGGAAGGATATAACAGTAGGCCTTAGCATCAGAGCCGCCATCCTGTTTCCGCCTATCTCGTTTGGAGAGATAGTGTTGTCCGCGCCAGCTCTTTTTAGCTTTTCATCAGCATTTTTTTCTATTGCTTTTGAAACTATATAAAGCCCATCGTTCATGCTTCTGGCAGTTAAAACAGTATAGACATTCTCTGAATCGTGGGGAAGGGCTGTTATAAGTCCTTTAGCATCCTTTATATTTGCTGAATTGAGTATATCCTCATTAGTAGAGTCTCCCTGTATTACTAATACCTCTTGGTCGAGCAGACTTTTTATTTTTTCTTCATCTTTTTCAATAACTACAAACTCCACCTTTGTCTTTTGAAACTGTTTTATAGCATTTATACCAGTTTCACCAGCTCCGCAGATTATGTAATGATCCTTTAATCCTATAATATCTCTTTCCATTCTTCTTCTCCTCCAAGCAGTTCTAATATCTCCTTCTAAAAATGAACTAACAATACTCGAAAATAAGTAACCTACTGTTCCAAGGCTAGTAAAGATAAGAAAGATAGAAAATATCTTAGCTTCAACATCCATCAGGGCAACTTCAGCGTATCCTACAGTAGATATGGTTATAACCGTCATATATAGGGCGTCTATAAAGTTTACCTCTAGTAGAATCTTATATCCGACAGTACCAACTACTAGAAGGGCCAATACAAGTCCAAATATAAAATTTAAATTTTTTCTGTTTTCCATAACAACTCCACCCATACTTTTTTCTTATTATACCACAGAGAAGGGCTCTTCTTAAGGTTTTTATTTTTAAAAATATAAACAAGCTACAAGTTTTACTAACTACTCTATCTTGAGCTTAAAACACAAAAAAGGAAGCAGATTTTATAAATCTACTTCCTCCTACTATAAACATTTATTTACTTGTTTTTCATCTATTTATTTATTCTTTCCTTCTTTCTTTGCTAATTCTACCTATTATATTACTTATTCAATATCCTCTTAAATTAGCTTCAAGTTTTGTTTCTACAGCTTGCCTGCTTTATCCATAGCTTTAAGATCATCAAATCCACCTATAAGCTCTCCATCTATAAAGATCATTGGAACTGTGTTTTGTCCAGTTTCCTCAGCTAACTCTTTTCTTCGGGCTTCATCGTTGTCTAAAACAGTTTCTTCGTACTTATATCCTTTTTCATCCAATAGCTTCTTAGCTCCCTGACAAAAAGGACAATAACTCCATGTGTACATTTCTATTTTTTTATCCATACATATCGCCTCCAGTATTTTATCATTCCTTATATATATATCCATTATAAGGAAAATATAAACATATCTTTATTTAGGTAAGAAAAGCGAGATTCCTCGACAAGCTCGGAATGACGATATGGATTCTTCTACAGGCCCCGAATGATAGAATAGACTGCTCGACAGGCTTGAATGGCGAGGGAGGGAGCGTAGCTCCAACTCCCTAGTCATGTTGAGCGTAGTCGAAACATCTATCTTTACTTAGGTAAGAAGAGCGAGATTCCTCGACAGGCTCGGAATGACGATATGGATTCTTCGACAGGATCGGAATGACGGTATAGGTTACTCTATAAGTCCGGAATGACAGTATTGATTTCTTGAAAAGTTTTGACCAGTACACATTTTCAGAAAAATCAAAATTCTTCCTCCCTCTTTTTTCCTTACTTTATCTCCTACTATACACTAACTGATGTAAATTCAAATTTCTCTACGTCAAATAGACCCATATCTGTAAGTTTTAAACTTGGTATAACTGGCAGTGCCATAAATGCTAGTGTCATAAATGGATCAATGTCCCGGCTTACTTCAAGTTTCTCATAGGAAATACGGATCATCTCTTTTAGAATCTCATTTGTCTTTTCTATTGGCTTGCT
>NZ_JARIEF010000012.1 GCF_029266915.1 Tissierella sp.
GGGTCGCCTGCAGTTACAGTTTCAGCTGCTAATCCTGCTGCTTCTGCTTCTGCTCCACCGATAACTACAACTACGTTCTCCGCACCGTATTTATCTGTGATTTCTTTAACCCTTCTTTGGTTTTCTAAGTCCATTGCTCCTGCTGCCGTTCAGACAAAACACTCAGTTGATGAAAAAACTACTTCAGCTGGTGTAGTTGCTATACAAGCGTCCATTGCTGGCCCTGGAATACCATCTCTATCTCCAATAACTATTACTTTTGCATTTTCATTGAAAATTGTCATGTTGTAACCTCCCTTTTAAATAATTTTAATCTATTTTGTGTTTCTTATTATTTCATTCTTGCAGACATTTTGTTGAATCCTAGCTCATTTGTTGCTCCTGTTATTGCTTGGATTTCTACAGTGATAGTTCCGTCATCTGCTAAACTACCATCGTATCCTCCTGCTATAATATCAGTATAGTCTAGTGTTCCAATAACTTTGTCTAATTTAGGTAATACTATAACTTCGTTAGCATTTCCTCCTGTTACTACCGCGTCAGCAGCAGCATCAGCATCAGCTAATGACTGGCTTGCCCCGTCTCTACCAGCATATTCGTCTGTTATAATAACAGTCTTAACGCCTTTAGCTTCTATTTTTTTACAGTTCATTATAAGGTCAGTATCTGGGTTACCAAATCCTTCTTGAGAAATAACAACTCCGTCAAGTCCTAAGAATTCTGTAAGTTTAGCTGTCCAGTTTGATGATCTCTCTTTATCAGCAAGATATACGTTTTCGTTTGTGATTATAACTCCCACAAAGTTAATGTCTTTACCATGTCTGTCATAAAGATCGTGTACAACCGGGTTATTTACGTGATGATAAGTTGTATTTTTATCACAAGCTGATACACAGTTACCACTAATGATAGCTCCGTCCATTATTTCTGTTGGATAAAGCATAGTTGGAACTATTTGTTTAGCATCTACTCCGTAAACATAAGTGTCATGAAGTAAACCTTGTGATTGAAGCATCTGAACATAAGCAACTTTAGGAAGGTCTTTAAATTTCTCAATTCCCTCTAAAAGTGGTAATGTTTCAAAAGTTTCTACTTTGTCTGCTTCTAATTCTTTAGCAGCTTCAGCTAAATAAGTTGCAGCTTTGAAACCAGCGAATCTAACAGCTCTCTCGTGATCATGTTGCTTTAATCCTTCTTTTGGCTCACAAGTTAATACAACGTTGTTCAATTTTGAAAACGGTGTAAAGTCTGCTCCAGGTCCCACCATATCAATTATACCTTCTTGGAAACCTACTATCTTTCCTGTTGTCATAACTGCACAACCTTTTAAAACGTTAGTTCTTCCTGATCCTACTGTCTCAACTTTGGAAATAACTCCAGGGAATACCCCGCCTTTTCCTTCAACTTTAACTCTAGGCTCAACTACATCCTTAACAGGTGTAATTCTAACACTCTCTCCAGGTCTTGCAATTTCAACGTCTACCGTAGCTAAATGCTCATCTTCTTTGATAAGGTTGATTAACTCCTCCTTATTAACGAAAAGAACGCCACTTTCTATTTTGGTATTTTCACCAAATTGGACATCTTTTATTTCAATGTGTCCTAATTCTAGACGCATAATTTCACCTCCTCTTATATTAACAAAAATATATATATCTTAACCTTAATTAAGGTTAAAAACTTTTTTAAGACGCTTTTCTTAAGCGTATTTTTTAACTAATTCTTCAACAGCCATCTCAGTAGCGTCGTCTCCAACTAGAGAGTCAACTTTTTCTCCGTCTTTGTATATAGCTATAACTGGAAGTCCCATTACTGTTTGTCCTATAGCAAGTCTTCTTGCTTTAGTAATGTCAAGGGAGGTAAATTTAATACTATCAAATTTAGCTTCCATGTCATGAACATGTGGCATTAATGCTTTACAAGGTTCACAAGTTGGGCTCCAATAATCAACTAATACTGTACCGTCTGCTTTTAATACTTCTTCTTCAAAATTGTCTTTGTTTAATTCTAACATTCAAAAAACCTCCTATTAGTCTTCAAAGTTATTTTCTATATATTTTTCTGCTTGAACAGCTGCTATTGCACCATCTGCAGTTGCTGTAACTACTTGTCTAAGAGACTTAACTCTGTTGTCTCCTGCAGCAAATACACCTTCAATGTTAGTATGCATATTATCATCTGTTATTATATAGTTGCTTTCCATGTCTAACATGCCATCAAATAGGCCTGTAGCTGGTAAGTACCCTACGAATACAAATATTCCAAATGTACCGTCGTCTTCATCTGGTAGAATCTCAGTTCTTTCTCCAGTTATAATATTCTCAAGTATAAATGACTCTAATATTCCGTCACCTTTTACTTCAACTATTGAACTATCCCATATAAAGTCAAGTTTTTCATTTTTGAATGCTTTCTCCTGAATGGATTTCGCAGCTCTTAACTCATCTCTTCTATGAATTATAGTAACTTTTCTTGCAAATTTAGTAAGATACATTGCTTCTTCTACTGCAGAGTCTCCTCCACCTACTACAAAAACTTCTAAGTCTTCAAAGAAAGCTGCATCACAAGTAGCGCAATATGAAACTCCTCTACCTGTTAACTCTTTTTCACCCGGACAACCCATAGGTCTTGGAACAGCACCTGTAGCAACTATAATACTCTTTGCCTGGTATTCCCCTTTGTTTCCTTTTACAACTTTTATCTTTTCATCAAGATTTACTTCTATTATAGTATCAGATACTTTTTCAGCTCCAAATCCTACTGCTTGCTGAAGCATTCTATCAACAAGAATTGGTCCTGTTGGATCAACCATAGATCCTGGATAGTTCTCTACATCTGCTGTAGTAACGATTTGTCCACCAAAAGCATCTTTTTCTATTATCAGAGTGCTCATTCTAGCTCTTGCAGCATAAAGACCTGCACTAAGTCCAGCTGGGCCTCCTCCAATAATTATTACGTCATATATCATTGACTTACCTCCCCAAAGATTATTTAGTATTTATAAAGAGAGATTATTCATCTTCACCTTTATACCTTTACCCCTTCTTGGTTTTTTATAACATCTTTATACTAAAAAATATTTATAGTAAAAAACATCAAAAAAACAGAGTAAATAGACTTGGCCTATTTACTCTGTCCCGTAACCTGAGAGTTTCTCCTATTTCTAGGATTGCTCCTTCGGTGCTTTCGCTTTCCAGAGGTTTGTCCAAATACGGTCCTTTTGCCTGAGAGCATCGTTATAACTGGCTAGTCTATAAGTTACTCCTTCGGCGCTATATTTAAATAGTCTCTTCCGTATTCTTCATCCAATTTTGTTATATTTTTAACACTTCTTTTGTATTATAACCCAAATAAAATAAATATACAAGTACTTTTATTTTTTATTTTATTATTTATTTAATTATTTAACTTATAATCGCTTGAATCCTCACTTATTTTTTTAGCTCCGCTTTTTAATTCCCAATGCAGAACTATTGTGATTACAACTCTAAGAATAGCGACAGCAGCAAGGATTGCAAATTCATCTAAATCTCTTATTATAACTGTTTTTATAATCTCTGCTGCTAATTTAAATTCTAAGCTAAGGGACATTGCTTTTGCAAAGTCCACCCCAATCTTATCATCGCTAAAATTAAACTTATTGATAAAAAATTTGATAATAGATCTAACTGAAGCAATAGATATTATCATTACTCCGATAAGTTCCAATATGCTTGTTATATATGGAATTATAGTTTCTAAAAATGCATCTATTATCATAACTTAACTCCTTATTTAAAGTTCTCAAGTATATAACCTGCTATGTTTACTGAATGATCAGCTACTCTCTCTAGATTACTAAGCGTATCTAAAAACATGATACCAGGCTCAGTGCTGCAAAGCCCTTGGTTAAGTCTTTCTATATGTCCTGTTCTATTTTTTTCTTCAAGTACATCGATAGCTTCTTCTAGATTTACAACTTCTCTTGCCATTTTAAAGTCTTTAGATTCAAAACTTTGCATGGTTAAATCAACTATCTTTTCACATTTAGAGAACATACTTTTTAAACCAACTACTGCATCTTCACTAAATACTATATCATGTTCATTCATATATTGAGCCAATTCACCCATATTTTCCACATGGTCTCCTATCCTTTCTATATCATTTATAGTGTATAGAAGATGGTTTACTTCCTCGTGCTCTTCATTAGAAATAGGGGCATTTGAAAGTTTTACTACGTAATCGGTAATTTCTCTTTCAATTTTATTTACTAACACTTCTGTTTCCAGTATTTTCTTTACTTCTCCATACTCTTTGTCTATCAAGGCGCGGTGAGCTACCTTTAAACTATCTAAAACTATATTTCCCATTCTAAGAACTTCTTTGTTTGTTTGTCCTATTGCAATGGATGGAGTTTCTATAATTCTTTCATCTAAATAAATAGTAGATGGTTTTTCTCCTTCTTCTTCTCCAGGAACCAATCTTTCTACCAACTTAACTAGGTATATGGCAAATGGAAATTGTATAGCTACGTTTATTACATTGAAAAATGTATGGGCATTTGCTATTTGTCTTGAAAGGTTATTTGGAGTTAAGTATTTTACTAACCACTCTACAGGATACCTTAAAACTGTTATAAATATTAGTGTACCAACCAAGTTAAATATAAGGTGGATCAGGGCCGCTCTCTTTGCAGTCTTATTTGCACCGATACTAGATAGAAGTGCTGTCGTTGTTGTACCTATGTTTTCACCTAAAAGTATAGGAAAAATAACTCCCATGCCTATAAGACCCTGGGCTGCAAGAGCTTGCAAAAGTCCAGTAGCGGCACTAGAGCTTTGTAGTACAGTTGTAAGTCCTATTCCCACTAGCATTCCCAAGAAGGGATTGCTTAAACTAGTTACAATTGTTGCAAATGCAGGCAATTGAGCAAGTGGCTCAAGTCCTGAGCCCATCATATCCATACCTATAAATAGGATACCTACTCCAATTAATATCTCGCCTAGTTCTTTTGTTTTCTTTTTAGAAGTAAAAAGAAATAATATTATGCCTGCTACTACAGCTAAGGGAGCATAATCAGTTAAATTAAAAGCAATAATCTGAGAAGTTATAGTTGTACCTATATTTGCACCCATTATTACGGCTGTAGCTTGAATAAGAGTCATCATTCCTGCATTTACAAATCCTATAACCATTACAGTGGTAGCACTACTACTTTGAACTATTGAAGTAACTGCTATTCCGACCAATAATCCTAAAAACTTGTTTTGCGTAAGTGCACCTATTATCTTTTTAAGTCTTGTTCCTGCTACTTTTTGTAGACCCGTACTCATTACATTCATGCCATATAAGAATAAACCTAATCCTCCTAATACTGGTAATGCTATATCCATTTCGCTCCTCCTATAGTATACGTATTATCTTAAGCCTGGGAAATCTAATTGTCTTAAAGCTTCAAATAAGATGATGTTTGCAGAGTTTGATAAATTTAGAGACCTCTTAATGCTTTGTATCATTGGAATTGTAATCGTAGTTTCTGCGTGTTGCTCTAATATCTCCTTTGCCAAGCCCTTAGTCTCTTTTCCAAATACAAAAAAGCTCTCATCTTTATATGTAAAATCAGTATATGCTCGATTTGTTTTAGTAGTTGCAAAATAAAAATCTTGATTTGGATATTTTCCAATTAATTCTTCAAAACTGTCATAATAATAAATGTTTACTAGGTGCCAATAGTCAAGTCCGGCTCTTTTTAAATACTTATCTTCAACTGAAAATCCTAGCGGTCTTACTAAATGAAGATTAGTATTTGTAAGAGCGCATGTTCTTGCTATACTTCCAGTATTGTGCGGTATTTCTGGTTCTACTAATACTATATTTAACGCCATAATAATCTTCCTTTGCAATATATAATTTTATGTATATTTGAGAACCCGATTTATTTATCATCTAACATAAAGTTCTCCTCTTAATTTATACAATTTATTACCTGTATTGTCAATGAAAATAAATTTATATTTCAATTTATATTTTCATTGATAATCTTCCATCTCAAATAAAACACCTTCCATTTAGAGTGTCTAATTTAAAATAGTTAAGCTCTAAATGGAAGGTGAAATAATAACTTATGGGGCAGGTACTTTTTCTGTTTTGTCTGGCTCTGTTGCTTCTGGTTTTAATTCTTCCGTTTCTTCTTGTGAAGGTTCTGGTATTGGTTCAGGTTTTACTGCTTCAGGACCAATATGATAGATTGTTTCTCTTTCCCTATAATAATCTGAACTCATTTTCTTTGTCTCAATTATTTTTCCGTCTCTGATTTTATGTTTGTAGGTTGTCACTTGATAGCCATCCCTGCCTGCTTGTTCAAGTTTTCTCTCGCCCGGTTTTAAATCTTTTTTAACAATTTCAGTTACCTTATGAGGAATAACTTTTGTAATCTGTGGCTGCATCTGTATAGTATAGTTCATATTTTCTTTATCACCATAGATTTTAAAGGTTACACTTTTACCCGAGATCCCAGAGGATATATATATTGGATAATCAAAGTCATTCTTAAATTTAAGGTCCAGATAGTAGCCCGCTACAACTGCGTCAAGTACCTTATCAATATAAGCCGATGTAATAGAGTGATGTGATCTTTCAGTAACAGTTAAATCAGCTCTAAGCAAGGCATTGTAGAGGGTTGTTGATGTTTGACATATTCCTCCTCCAACTCCTGGTGTTAAGTCCCCTGCTACTATTATAGGTGCATCTTGATAGCCACTTTTAGTGTTTACTGGTCCTAGGGTTGAGTTATAAGATATACTCTCTCCTGGGTGGACTATTCTCCCGTTGAAAGCTCTAGCTGAGAGTTTAATATTATTTACTCTTCCCGGTCCGCTATTTGAAAATCTAGTGGTCGATTCACCTATAACACCGTTTATCTTGCTATAGTATTCTCGTGTACGTTCTGGCTTTATAATTTCTATAGGTACATCTATAAGCTCTAATTTATAGATGTTATCTTCTATTTTGGAATTCAAGGCTTCTTCCTGAACTTTATATCCATTCTTTTCATCGGTAATTTTTATATTTCCGCCGTTAAAATCAAATTCTGCATCTAATGCCTCTTTATTTATTTCTCCTGCAATTTTCTTAACCTTTTCATCGATTTTTTTCTTATCGTATTCTGATTTGAGTTCTATTTCTTTTTTTTCTGCTTCTATAGTTTTTATTTCCTTATATCTTTCAAATATATTTCCTTCTCTTGCAAATGAATAAGCTTCATCTACTGCTTCTTGATAGTCATAGGTAAAACCTAATTCTTTTAGATTTATAGTATATTCTTTATCTTGACCCTTAACTATTATGTTCTTTTGTGCAAGTTGCGTTTCTTGTTTTTCTTTTATAATTTGCAAAGCTTCTTCTGTGTTCTTTCCTGATACATCTATGCCTGCAATCGAGATACCTCTATATATAGTATCTTTTTTTACTTCTTCATTTATCTTGTAGACAATAACTGCCCCGGCTACAATAACTCCTGCTAAAAATAACAATAACCATTTTCTCATCAATTCACCTTTCCTTTATAAAATTTACAGTATTGCCTCAACTCGCATTCTTCGCATAGAGGAGATCTAGACTTACATACTCTTCTTCCATGAAATATAATTCTGTGATGGGTATCTGTCCATTGCGATCTTGGTATGTTTTCCATCAGATCTTTCTCCGTCTCCCACACATCCTTGCTGTCGGCTAGCCCTATTCTATTGGACACTCTAAAGACATGAGTGTCTACCGCAATGGCCGGAATCCCAAAGACATTGCTTGCTACCACATTAGCAGTTTTTCTACCAACTCCTGGAAGCGTCATAAGTTCTTCTATAGTTTCAGGCACCTTAGAGTCATATTCTTCTAAGAGTATTCTAGAGGTTGCGACTATATTTTTACTTTTGTTTTTATAGAATCCGCAGCTGAATATCTTTTTACCCAGCTCTTCTTCTCCAAGTTCAACGTAGTCTTTAGGATTTTTCAGTTCTTTAAAAAGTTTTTCTGTAGTTTTATTTACTCTTATATCTGTACATTGGGCTGAAAGTATAGTTGCTACTAAGAGTTCGAAAGGATTTGAATAGTTTAGTTCCGCCCTAGCGTCTGGATAAAGTTCTTTCAAGATTTCTAATACTAGTTTTATTTCATCATCATTTATTATCTCTTTCATCTGCATCACCTATAAGATTTCTATATTTTGTTCTAATATTTCTACTCTACTGTCTCCATGTATAAAGTTAATTATCTTTGAAATCATTTCATTAGCATGGTTTGAATTATTTGTAATTAGAGTAAATCCTATTTCTGTTGTTTGCCAACTATCGTTTAAACCAACTTCTGCAATAGATATATTAAATCTTGATTTAAGCCTTCCCATAAGACTTTTAATAACTGCTCTTTTTTCTTTAAGAGAACTTGCTTCAAATATTCTAAGTTTTACAACACATACTCCAACTATCATATTCTCACCTCGGATTATATAATTATATCATATTTTAACTATTATATTAATTTATTATAGAAAAAGGGATTAATTTTACATAAACTGTAAAATTAATCCCTTTTTTGTTAACAACCTATTTTAATATATTGTAAAAAAGATTTATTATAATTTCTTATAATATACCCATTTCTTTTCCTACTTCTTCAAACACTTTTACAGCTGTATCAAGCTGTTCTTTAGTGTGTCCTGCCGTTACCATGCATCTTACTCTACCTTTTCCCTTTGGAACTGTTGGGAATACTATAGCTGAAACAAATACTCCTTTTTCCAAAAGCTTTTTACTGAATTCCATACTCTTAGACTCTTCTCCTATTATAACTGGAGTAATAGGAGTTTCACTATTTCCTATGTCAAATCCTAATTTTCCTAATTTCTCTTTAAAGTATTTTGCATTGTCCCAAAGTGCGTCAGTATACTCAGTAGATTCCATAAGCATGTTAAGCGCTTCTGTTATAGCTCCTATTGCAGCTGGAGGAAGTGATGTACTAAATAATACTGGTCTTGCTCTGTGACTTAACCATTTATACATAGTTTCAGATCCTGCAACGTATCCTCCTATAACACCTATTGCTTTAGATAGTGTACCCATAGAAAAGTCAACTCTTCCATGAAGGTCAAAGTGGTCTACAGTTCCTCTTCCACTTTCTCCTAATACTCCAGAACCATGTGCATCGTCTACATATGTCATAGCTTCGTATTTTTCAGCAAGGTCTACTATTTCAGGAAGTTTTGCGATATCTCCGTCCATAGAAAATACTCCATCTGTTATTATTAACATATTTTCATATTTATCTTTATTTTCTTTTAAAACTCTTTCCAAATCTTCCATATCTGAGTGTTTGTATATTGCTTTATCTGCTCTGGAAAGTCTTGCACCATCTATAATGGAAGCGTGGTTTAGCTCATCGGAAATTATAATGTCTCCCTTTAAAGCTATTGCCTGTATAGTACCTGCGTTACAGTTAAATCCTGATTGGAATAAGAATGCTGATTCTTCTCTTTTAAATTTAGCCAGAGTTTTTTCAAGCTCCTCATGTATATCCATGTTTCCTACTATAGTTCTAACAGCTCCGGCTCCTACACCATACTTCTCTATAGCCTCTATTGCTGCTTTTTTCATTCTAGGATGGTTTGCAAAACCTAGATAATTATTTGAAGAAAGGTTGATAACCTTTTTACCATTTAATGTAATTTCAGCTTCATTTGCAGTTTCTAAAACTGGAAGCTCTCTATATACTCCATCATCTTTTAATTCTTGTATCTTTTCTTTTAAAAACTTTAACTCATGTACATTATCCATTTTTATAACTCCTCCTATAATTTTATTCTCTTCTTTATTATAACACTATTTGTTAACTATTATAGCCCTTTTTTAGAATTTGTTAAAATATTTTCAATCGCCCAGTCTATATAGACCTCTAACATAGGATTTGCATCCTTTCTTACTTCTTCAAGCAGGGAGATGTGTTTTTCATCTTTCATATTCCCAATAGCTATAATAGCGTTTCTCTTTAAGATATTTTTTCCCCTCCAGCTTCCGGCCATAGAGCCATATACCCTTTTAAAACCCTTGTTAGATATAAAAAGAAGCTCCTCAAGATCTATCCTTCCTCGGGTATGGTGAGGTATAAACTCAAGCGTGCTAGAGAATTTTACCGACTTATTTTTAGGACAGATTGCCTGGCATCTGTCGCAACCATAGATATTTGTTCCCATCTTGCTTCTTAATTCTTCTGGGATTAGCTCTTTTGTTTGAGTAAGATAGGATATGCATCTCTTAGGGTTTAAATCAAATGCCTGCTCTAAAGCTCCTGTAGGACACGCTCTTAAACAAAGATCACAGTCTCCACAGTCTTCTTTTAAAGAAATCCCTGGATTTAAAACCATATCAGTTAGTATATACCCTAAAAATATAAATGAACCATAATCAACGTTTATTATAGAACAATTTTTTCCAAAAAAACCTACTCCCGCCCTTCTAGCAAGCTCTCTGTCTACAAGAGGACCAGTGTCCGCAAAGGTTTGATATTCAAAAACTATTTCTTTTTCGAGTTCCTCTATTAAAAGATGCATTTTATCTTTTAAAACCCTATGATAGTCCTCTCCCCATGAAGACATAGAAATTTTACCATTTAGTCTATGCTTGTTTTCAGCCTTAAATCCAGTATTGTAGCTTACTCCTATAACTATAATCGATCTACAGTTTTCCATAGTAAGTGTAGGGTCTATCCTTTTTTCTACATCTTTTTCTTCAAATTCAGTAAACCTATCTAAAGATCTCTTATCAGATAGTATCTCTCTTAAATCTAAAGGACTACTATCTGTAAAACCTATTATATCTATTCCTATTTTTTTAGATGTATCTTCTATATATCTTTCTATATTCACTTTTTATATTCCTTTCGCAACAATTCAATCTCATCTTTATGGTCTATTGGCTCATTAGGAGTTTCCAGGTTAAAAGGCAAATCCCTTAAGAGCGGATGGTTTATAACTTTTATAATAGTTGATAGTCCTATAGTCCCCTCACCTATAATCTCATGCCGATCTTTATTTGAAGCAAATTCAACCTTACTATCATTTAAATGTACTGCCTTTAATCTGTGGATACCAAGCACTCGATCTATTTCTTGTAAAACACCATCTAAGTCCCTTACTATATCGTAACCTGCAGAATAAAGATGACAGGTATCTATGCAGATACCTAGGTTTTCATTATGCTTTACTCCATCTATTATGGTCTTTAGCTCTTCCATGCTTCTTCCTATTTCAGTTCCTTTACCGCTCATACCTTCAAGTAGTATGGTAACTTTATTGTCTTCTTTTATGATTTGATTTAATGCATCTATTATAAATTCTATACCCTTATCAGCTCCCTGTCCAACATGAGAACCGGGATGAAATATATAGTAACAGTTACTTATAGTTTCAATTCTTTTTAAATCATCTTGTAAAATCCCCTTGGCAAAATCTCTTACATGCTCCTTGTCTGAAGCCAGGTTCATAGTATAGGCTCCATGAACAAATAGGGGCGCAAAGTTGTGCTCCTTCATCAATCTTTGTAATTTATCTATATCTTCAAGATCTAAATCTTTTGCTCTCCCACCTCTGGGGTTTCTTGGAAAAAATTGGAAGGTATTAGCCCCTATTGAAAGAGCTTCTAGAGCAGCTTTATAGTAACCTTTAGAAATTGATAGATGACATCCGATCTTTAGCAATTTATCACTTCCTTATCTTATTATGATACCATATTTTCTAAAACTTTAAGCACAAGTATCAGGATTTTATGTTATAATATGCAATAGAAGTTTATAGGATGGCTTTAATTTCTATAAAATATATTTCTTTAAATTTACACATTAAAGTATTAGTTTTTAGTGAAAGGAAGAAAAAAATGTTTAGTTTTAATAAGAAGAGTTTTAAACGATTTGATTTTATCTTGCTTATATCTGTAATACTCTTAAGCTTGCTTGGTTTATTGCTTATAAAGTCGGCTACTATAAATACAGGCAATAATATTCTCGTAAGGTCACAAACTATAGCCCTGATCCTGGGACTTCTTGCTGTTATAGTGCTTGCCCTTATGGATTATCATTTCCTTGGAAAACTATATATTCCAATCTACATAGTTTCAAACCTTATACTAGTAGCTGTTGCTATTTTTGGTTTTGGAGAAGATACTTGGGGAGCAAGATCTTGGATTGAAATAGGAGGGGTAATCTTTCAGCCTTCTGAATTTGTAAAGGTGGGTCTTATAATTTCTTTAGCCCAATTTATTGATAATCATAAGGATTCTATAAATCATCCCATTACCTTGCTTAAGATAATGGCCTTTGTAAGTCCTCCTATCCTACTTATCTTAAGACAGCCCGACGCTGGGACTGCAATAGTTATAGTTTTCTTCGTTGCACTTATGATGTTTACAGCGGGTCTTAACTTCAGATATATAGGCTATGCTATTTTTGCAGGACTTGCAGCTCTGCCGGTTATATGGTTTAGGCTGGGTGAATATCAAAAGAAAAGGGTATTTGACTTTTTAGAACCTGAAAGAGATTTATCAGGTTCTGGATATCAAGTAGTACAAAGTAAGATAGCTATAGGCTCTGGAAAAATGTTTGGTCGAGGGCTCTTTCAAGGAGTTCAAACCCAACTAAACTTTATACCCGAGAAGCAAACTGACTTCATATTTGCCGTTCTTGGAGAAGAGTTTGGATTTTTAGGTGGTTTTGGATTATTATTTCTCTATCTGATATTTCTTCATAGGCTTATTAGAATAGCTAAAAACACAGAAGATGTCTTTGGTTCAACTATGGTTATAGGTATAACCGGAATGTTCATCTTCCATATATGGGAGAATATTGCAATGACTATGGGTATGATGCCAGTAACTGGTATCCCTCTTCCTTTTTTAAGTCATGGTGGAACTTTCCTCTTAATAAATATGATGTGTATAGGTATAGTATTAAGTGTTGGAATGCATAGAGAAGGACTTAACTTTTAAATTTCAAAAAGAGGAGATAAATTCTATGGTAGAATTTATCTCCTCTTTTTGCTTTTATTTTACATCAAACTCCACTTGGTTTTTGTTTAATATATCTTCTTCTATTTCTTTTTCTTTTATAAAGCACCTTCTGCAAAGTGGTTCATATTCTCTGGTAGCTCCTATTACAACTCTCTCTTTTGTACTTATCTTTCTATGGCTCACCCAGGCGTCAGTTCCGCAGCTTACACATACAGCATGATGTTTATAAAGATAGTCTGCAAAAGGCATAAGTTCTTTTACTATTTCAAAAGGTTCTCCTTCAAAGTCCATATCAAGACCTGCTAGGATAACTGTTATATCATCTTTTAAAAACTCTTTTATAGATCCTACTATTTTCTCAATGCTTCCACCTAAAAACTGAACTTCATCTATTGCTATGACAGATGGGGTTTCTTCTTCTATATATTTTACTATATCTTCTATACCATCTATTAGTTTTGCCTGAAGAATGGTATTATCATGAGTTTTTATTTCATTACTGTCATATCTGGTATCCACTGTTGGTTTAAAGGCTAGGGTAGTATAGCCAGCTATTACAAATCTTTTCATATCTTTTTCAAGACTAGAAGTCTTTCCCGAGAACATGGACCCGGTATGTATTATAAGCTTTCCTTTGTACTGATGCATAAAATTTCCTCCTTAGTAATCATTCTTTTATATTATAACATTCTTTAAGTGTTTTCACATTGATAATTTCAAGTTATTTAGATTGAGGGATTTCTTTGCTATAAATTTAATAATCATAAAAAAAAGTTAAGCAGTTTAAATCCTTTTAACTTAGACTTTGGCTGCTTAACTCTTACATTTTCAATTATTTGCTTAAAATCTTAATTTCTAATCTTTTCTTCTTTGAACTCTTTATTTTCTAGAGTTTCTTATTTTTAAAACCCTTTATTTGTTTTATCAATTACTATTAATTATTTATATTTAACTATCTCTATCTTCTCCATTATTACATCTTCAACAGGCTTATCGTTTGCACCTGTTTTAACATTTGCGATAGCGTCTACTACATCCATTCCCTCAAACACTTGACCAAATACTGTATGGCCAAAGTCAAGCCAAGGAGTTCCACCTAATTCTTGATAAGCTTTAAAAGTTTCTGGAGAATAATCTGATGGTGACATAGATCCTGCTTCTATATTTCCCTTGTGAACTATGAAAAACTGGCTTCCGTTTGTATTAGGTCCTGCATTTGCCATTGAAAGAGCTCCTCTAAAGTTAACATAATCTGGACTGAACTCATCTTCAAATGATCCTCCCCAGATACTCTCTCCACCCATTCCAGTTCCATTAGGATCTCCACCTTGGATCATAAAGTCCTTCATAACTCTATGAAAAGTAACTCCATCATAGTAACCATTTTGAGCATGAGTTTTAAAGTTCTCCACTGTTTTTGGTGCTGCTTCCGGGAAAAGTCTTATCTTGATATCACCATGGTTTGTTTTTACAACTGCTATTTCTTCTCCTGCCTCTGGTTTCTTTAATTGATCTAAATTCATATCTAATCCTCCTATTATTTTTTGATAGTTGTCTTCATATTCTTTATGCTCTTCTTTTAAACCTGTTTCTGGTTTTACTTCTGGTTTTACTTCTGGTTTTGTTTCAGCCTTACATCCGCTAAGTAAAAGTATAACACTTACTAACAATAATATACCACTCTTTTTCATAAACTAACCTCTTTTCTTAATTTAATATTTTTCCATAACCTTATCATCCACCATTACTTCTTTTATTCCCTCAATTTCATACAATTGCTGGATTAAAAGTTCAATGTCTAAATGAACCGGAAATTTTAGCTTAAAAAGTACTTCTTCATTTAAATCTTCTTTTATTTCTATATTTTCTATAGATATGTTTTTAATAATTATGTGGTGCATTCCAAAAGCTGTTCCTATATCTCCTATAAATCCTGGTCTAGTCTTACCTCTTATGGTAATAGACTTATAATTCTCCCTGTTTATAAATCTTTCAAAGGTTGAAACCTTCTCTAGAAAAAATAGTACAATAACTGTTACGACTATTCCTCCAAGATAAAAACCACTTCCCATGGCAAGGCCTATTGCAGAACAAACCCAGAGGCTAGCTGCAGTGGTTAGTCCTTCAACATTGTTGCCGGTTCTAAGTATTGTTCCTGCTCCTAAAAAACCAATTCCACTTACTACCTGGGCTGCAAGTCTTGCCGGGTCAGCGTTTGGACCCATACTTGTAGATACTAGCATTATAAGAGTTGAACCTATGGTAACCAGGATATGTGTTCTAAACCCAGCTGGTCTATTATGGACTTCTCTTTCAAATCCTACCGCTCCGCCGAGAACTGCCGATAGAATTAACCTTAGAACTATGGTTACACCTTCATTCATCTCTATCACCTTTTATCCTTGTTTTAGATTTTTAATAAAATTACCTCTTTAATGGCTATTATTCACCCAAACTCTTACTCGCTTCATTATTAAATATATCAGTTTTCAGTAACCTTGTAAACATCAAAGCTAGAATCAAACCCTTCATCATACTGGATATACTAATACTCCACCATACTCCTTCAAGACCTAAAACAGTATAGGTTGACAGGATTATAGCCATTGGTATCCTAAGAATGTTGAAAACTATACCTATTATAGAGTGTGGCAGAGGCTTCCCAAGACCATTAAATGCTCCTGCTGTTCCTATTTCAATACTCATCAAAAACTGACTTATTCCCATTATCCTAAGATACTTTATACCTTCTTTCAGAGCTAAAGCATCATTGGGAACAAATATACTAAAGATCCGTCCCGGAAAGAGTACAAATAGCATAGTAGTAAAAAGCCCTATACTTCCAACTATCTGCATGCCTTTTCTATAGCCCTTCTTTATTCTTCCAAGTTTACCCGCTCCAAAGTTTTGGCCTACAAAAGCACTCATAGCAGCAGAGAAACCCTCTGCGGTCATCCATGTAAGAGACTCTATCTGGGTTCCTATAGCTTGGACTGCAATTGCGGTTGAACCAAATCCAGCCACTATTCTTGTCAGCACCATTCCTATAATAGAATGAACTGAAGTCTGTAGAAATGCCGGAAATCCGAGAGAGCTTATCCTCTTTATATATGGAAGATCTGGTTTTTTAAATATTTTAACATGAGCATATATACTATTTGTCTTTTTACCTGCTATTATAAAGATCATGCAAACTATAAACTGAGATGATATAGTAGCAATAGCAGCTCCTTTAATTCCAAGTCCTGGTATTGGTCCCAGTCCAAAGATAAGCAGGGGGTCAAGAATAATATTAAAAATCAGTCCCATGGCGTTAATCCTAAAGGGCATAAAACTATTTCCGGTACTATTTAACACTGTTGAAAATATAGGATTTAAAAAATAAAATATAATTCCCATTGATATTATTCTTATATATAGTACTGCCATCATATGTACCTCTAAATCGTCTATATTAAAAAAACCAATTAGGGGTTCTCTAAATACATATAAAATCATTGAATAAAAAATTCCGATAAAAAAATCTAGCTGCAGACCATTTGATATATATTTTTTGGCTTCATCAAGTTCTCCTCTTCCATAAGCCTGGGCTACAGTTGTACCTATGCCCACTTGAGATATAAGAATAAGCCCTGCTGCAAACCATGTGAAAAAACCTGCAGTTCCTGCCGCTGCAACAGCTCCAGTGCTCAGTCTACCCAGCCACATTATATCTGTTAGGGTATAGGCCATTTGTATAAAGGATGTTCCCATAATAGGAAGCGCTAGCTTTATTAAAGCCTTTGTAATATTTCCTTGAGTTAAGTTTAAAGCTTTCTCCATAATTATTCCTCGAATTCTTATTTTTATTTTGTTACCATAGACAATTCTACACTATTTGATCTCTAATTTCAATCGATAAAAAAGATGATCTCTGCTCAATACAGAAATCATCTTTTAAAAGTTATTTTTGGCTTTTTTCAAACTTTTCCTTCTATAGTATCTCTATGTTGTATAGAATATACATAAAGTGAACTTTCTTTTTAAGCATACACTTTTATAATTTCAAGAACTAATTTAGAAGCGTTTTCTAGATCTTTAATATGAAGATGTTCTTCTAAAGTATGAGGCATTTTTTCTCCGATACCCAAGTTAATTGCTTTAATACCTTTTCCGTTTAAAATGTTAGTATCACTTCCACCACCAGAAGATGCTGTATATGCATCTAGTCCAATATTTGCACAAGCTTCTTTTGCTTTTTCAACTATCTCTTCATTTTCATCAACTTTAAAAGCACTATAAGCAGTATCTACATCTATCTCAACTCTTCCACCAAACTTTTTGGCAGCATCCTCCATAGCTTTAACCATAGAATCAGTTTGAATCTTTAGTTTTTCATCTTTAAGACTTCTTGCCTCAGCGTGAATCGTAACTAAAGGGGTAACTATATTAGTCGGTCCTCCACCTTCTATAGATCCTATATTTGCAGTTGTTTCATCATCTATTCTAAGCAATTTCATATTTGCTATAGCTTCTCCCGCAATTTGAATGGCACTTACTCCCTTTTCTGGTGCAACTCCCGCGTGAGCTTCTTTACCTATGAATTTTGCATCTATCTTGTTTTGAGCAGGTCCTTGTATAATTATTTCTCCTGGATCTCCGCCGCTGTCTAATACAAATCCTAGTTTTGCTTCCAGGTTATCATAGTCTAGATTTTTAGCTCCAAATAATCCGCCCTCTTCAAAGATAGAAAATATTATCTCTATATCTCCATGAGGAATATCTTTTTCTATTATAGTTTCTATAGCTTCCATAATGGATGCAACTCCAGCCTTGTCATCTCCTCCAAGTATAGTTGTACCATCACTGTAGATTACTCCGTCTCTAACTTCCGGTTTTACTCCGATGCTTGGAGAAACAGTATCCATGTGGGAACTAAATAGTATAGTTTCGCCTTTAGTGTTTCCCTTTAACTTACAGATAAGGTTTCCTGAGTCACTTCCTACTTTTTCTCCTGCATCGTCCATAGTAACTTCTACACCCATTTTTTCGAGCTCTCCAGTTAAATGATCTGCAAATTTTCTTTCGTGCTTAGTAGGGCTGTCAATTTGAACATATTCTAAAAATCTTTCCAACAATCTTTCCTTGTTTATCATAAAAACATCTCCTTGTTTGATTTATAGATAAAAAAGATACAGGATAATCCCATATCTTTTTTATTCATATTTATATTTTCTATCTTTTTACTTAAAATATCATTGATGCAAGTTGTGATGCTGCTCCCGGTCCAAGTGGTAAGTTCAGGAAGTAGAATACTGCTAGAAGCAATACCCAACCTATAAAGAATACTATAGTATATGGAACCATTGTAGATATAATAGTACCTATACCGCTTTTCTTATCATATCTTTGAGCAAATACAACTATCATTGCAAAATAACTCATAAGCGGAGTTATAATGTTTGTAGTTGAGTCTCCTATTCTATATGCTACTTGAGTAAGGGCTGGACTTAGTCCAATACCGAACATCATCGGAACAAATATAGGAGCCATAATTGCCCATTTAGCAGATGCTGAACCCATAAATAGGTTTAGGAATGCTGATATAAATATAAAAGCAACTACTAATGGGAAGCCTTTAAATCCTATGGATTCTAAGAAACTTGCCCCATTTTTAGAAAGGATAATACCAAGGTTCGTATGACCAAAGTAGCTTACAAACTGAGCTGCAAAGAATGATAGAACTAGATATCCAGCCATACTTCTCATTGCATCAGTCATAGATTCTACTAAATCATCACTATTGTTTATCTTGCCCACAGTTTTACCATAAGCAACACCCGGCACTAAGAATGCAAGTAATATAAGTGGTATAAGTCCACTAGCCATAAACTCGTTTAAGTTTAATTTTCCAGCTGCATCAACAGTTTTAAATACTGCATTTGGAGTAAACATCAGGAAGCCCATCAAAGCTATAAATGCTAAAAGTGCTATACCTGCGTTTCTAAGTCCTTTATTTTCTAATGGAGTTATAGGATCATCTGTTGGAACAAATGAACCAGTATAGGTTCCAAGGTTTTTTTCTACTATCTTTTCAGTTACTATAGTTCCTAGTATTACTAAAATGAATGTAGAAGCTATCATAAAGTACCAGTTAGATGTTGCTATAATAGTATAGTCTAAATCTGCTGCTTTTAGAGCTTCCACTGTTATATTTGTAAGAAGCGGATCTATTGTTCCTATTATAAGGTTTGCTGAGAATCCACCAGAAACTCCGGCAAATGCTGCTGCAAGTCCTGCTATAGGGTGTCTTCCGGCACTAGCAAAGATAATAGCACCAAGAGGTATAACTACAACGTACCCTGCGTCAGATGCAACGTTAGACATGATTCCTGCAAATATTACCATGGCAGTTAAAATTCTTGGATTAACTCCAGATAACATTTTCTTTAATGAAATATTTATAAGTCCTGACCATTCAGCTACCCCTACTCCAAGCATAGCTACCAAAACTGTTCCCAGCGGCGCAAAGCTTGTAAAGTTTGTAGTAGCAGTGTTGAACATGTATCTAAGTCCTTCTGCATTTAAAAGTGATACTGCGCTTACAGTAGCTTCTGCTCCTGCCTTAGCATCATAATAGGTAACTGGCTTACCAAACTTTGCTACAACTGCGGATATTACAATTATAAGTCCACTTAGTATAACAAATAGCATAGCAGGGTGTGGCAGTGCGTTACCAACTCTTTCAATCCATCCCAAAACTCCACTCATTTCTTGAGTGTCTTGTGTTTTTCTTCCCTTTGACATAATATTCCTCCTTTTTTTAATAGCTTATATATACTATATCTTGATAAGCTAGTTTTTGCAAGAGGGAAAACGTTTTAAAATCTCTTAGATTATGTAAGTGGTATTTAAATATAATAATTTCCACTTTTTTTAGTGCAAGTTTCCTATTTAAAATCATAAAAAGAGCCTGCTTAATAGAAAATAATAATCTTAAGACAGACTCTTTTTTTATTATATTATTTTTTTTTTGTCTTTCAGCTTATTATGCTAAATGTAGATATATTCCTACGAAATGGGTAATACTTGCTGCCAAGACAAACAAATGCCATATAGCATGATTATAAGGTATTTTCTTTATACTGTAGAATATAGTTCCAAGTGTATAAATTAATCCTCCCAATAAAATCCAGTAAAAGAAATTTATAGAAGTTGCTGCTATTATACTCCTAATTGGTATTATAGCCATCCACCCCATGCCTATATAAAATACTAAAGAAAGAATCTTATAACGATCAAATTTACCATAGGTTAATATTTTAAAGGCAACTCCGCCAAGAGCCATAGCCCATATACCAATAAGGACTCCTACTCTTAAAGCACCCTCTAGGGTAAGAATAACTATGGGAGTATAGGTTCCTGCAATAAATAGAAATATTGAGGAGTGATCAAATACTCTTAAGACGTCTTTAACTTTTTGTTTTGAAAAACTGTGATAAAGTGTAGATGCTAAAAACATAAGGATTATACATCCTCCGTATATACTAAAAGATACAATCGCCGGAACGTTTCCCTTTCTAATAGATACAATCAAAAGAATAGTAAGTGCTACTATTCCAAATATAACTCCTATACCATGGGTTACTCCATTTATTATCTCTTCTATTTTTGTATATTTCTTTACCATACTTAATCCTCCTTTTAAATCATACTCCCCTAATCTTGCTCAGTTAAAATCAAAGGCCCATTTTTTGTTATAGCTAGTGTATGTTCATATTGAGCAGAGAGACTTCCGTCTACTGTTACAGCTGTCCATCCGTTGTCTTGTATCTTCATTCTGTAATCGCCCGTATTTACCATCGGCTCTATTGTAATTACCATACCTTCTACTAGCCTAGGTCCGCGTCCCTTGCTTCCGTAATGAAGAACTTGTGGATCTTCATGCATGTCCTTACCTATACCGTGACCTACAAAATCTTTTACAACGGAATAACCTTCTCCCTCTACAAAGTTCTGTATAGCGTAACCAATATCTCCCAGTCTATTTCCTACCTTTGCCTGTTCTATTCCCAGATAAAGGGCCTTTTTAGTTGTATCAAGAAGTCTTTGCTTTTCTTCGCCAACTTCTCCTACTCCATAGCTCCATGCAGAATCTGCTAGCCAACCATCTAAATTTACCACCATATCAATTGTAACTATATCGCCTTCTTTAAGCTTTTCATCCCTTGGAAATCCATGACATATTTCATTATTAATAGATGCACATGTTGCGTAAGGATACTTTTGATAGCCTTTTTGTTCAGGTGTTGCTCCATTTTCTTTTAAAAACTCTTCTACAAACTGATCTATCTCAAGAGTAGTTACTCCTGGTTTTATCATCTTTGCAATCTCTCTGTGGACAGCTGCTAATATCTTACCTGCTTCAGCCATTTTTTCAATTTGTTCCTCTGTTTTTATAATAATCATTCTTGATCTTCCTTTCAATTTCTTTTTCTAAATATCTCATTTTTTTTAAAAAGAGACACCTCCGTAATTTTTTCATTTATTAAAAGATTTATTTTATACTTGCTATTTAACCTTCTTATACTCTTATATACTATTTTTTTCGAATACTTAATCCTAAGTCAATTCCTTTATTAATCGTATAAAAGCCCTATTATTATACAGATTAAAGAAATCTTTATCTTTTTTTACATAATTTTTTATAGCCGGATTTAACACCAAGGATTTTCTTATATCTTTAATAGCTTCAGCTTCAAAGTCTAAAAGAGCGTAACAACAAGCTCTGTTATAATATAGGTCTTCTTTGGTAGGATTGATTTCTATTCCCTGCGTTAATATATCTATAGATTTATTATACTCTTTTTTTTCAATATAGATAGCTGATATATTTAAATAAATATAATGATATTCCCGGTTATACTCTAAAGCCCTATAATAATATTCTAAAGCCTTCTCTTTATTTTCAAGTCTGTTAAAAACAACTCCCATATTAAAAAGCGATTTATAAAACTCGGAGTTTATATCTATACTCCTCTTAAGCATTTTAAAAGCCTCTTCATAGTCGCCCATTTCTTCATAGAGGGAACCTAAGTTATTGTAGGCGTGGTAATCATCAGGCTTTAATTCTATTACTTTTTTATATAGTTTTATAGCTTCTTCTTTTTCACCCTTTAAATCATATATATTGGCAGCAAAATAGTATGCTCTGTCATAGTTTCTATCTTTTTCTATGGCTTTAAAAAAGTATTCTAAGGCCCCATCTAAGTTTCCCATTTGCTCCTGCATTATAGCTATTCCATAGTAGGCTCCCGGGTTTTCCTCATCAAGACTCAATATCTCCTGGTAAGTTCTCAAAGATTCGGAATAGATCTCTATCTCATCATAAATCAGGGCAATATTAAAAAGGGTATTTATATACTCTTCTTTTGAAGAAAATTCCAAGGCTTTTTTATAAAAATAAAGTGAACCCTTTTCATCTCCATCTAGGTATGATTTTTCTGCTAAGACTATATAGTTTCTTCGTTTTTGCATTTTAGTTTTTTCATCCATCAAATTTACCACCTCAAAATCTTATCTCCTATTAGTGTATCACAAAACAGAAAAAAAGTAGAGACTATTGCTCTACTTTTAATGCTCTTATTGAATTTAATACTGCTATTATAGTAACTCCTACATCTGCAAAAACAGCCTGCCACATTGTAGCAAGTCCTACTGTTCCAAGGGCTAGAACTACTAGTTTAAGTCCCAAGGCCAAGGCAATGTTTTGAGTAACAATCCTCTTAGTTTTTTTAGCTATCTTCATAGCAGTAGTTAGTTTTGATATCTCATCGGTCATAATAACTATATCCGAGGCTTCTATAGCTGCGTCCGAACCGAGACCACCCATAGCTATACCAATGTCAGCTCTGGCTAAAACTGGCGCATCATTTACACCGTCCCCTACAAATATAATCTTTTTGCCTGATTTTTCTCTTCCCATTATCTCTTCAAGTAGATTTACTTTATCCTCTGGTAAAAGATCGCCAAAACTTTGATCTATGCCAGCTAGGTCTGCAACTTTTTTTGCAGTTTCCATATTGTCTCCCGAAAGCATTATGGTTTGTTTTATTCCCCTTGTATTTTTAAGTTCATTTAAGGTTTCTTTTATTCCATCCTTAAGTTCATCTGAGACTATTATAGTTCCTATATGCTTTTTATCCCGTCCAATATAAACTACAGTACCTATAGTAGCCGAATGATTGACAGCTATTGCCTCTTCCTCTAAGAGTCTCTCATTTCCTAAAAGAACTTCTCGCCCGTCTATCATTACTGAAATTCCTCTACCTGATATCTCTTTATAATCCTCTAGTCTTGTTTTATCTATATCACCTTTAAAATCTTCCATAATAGATTTTGCTATAGGATGATTTGAATAACTCTCTCCCAGCGCTGCTATTTCTAATATTTCCTCTTTCGAATTTCCCTCTAACGCTATAACTTCCGTTACTTTAAAAGTTCCCTTGGTTATAGTTCCAGTTTTATCAAATACTAAAGTATCAACATCATTTAAAGCTTCTAGATAGTTACCACCTTTTATTAGGATACCTTGCTTTGAAGCAGCTCCTATTCCTCCAAAAAATCCAAGAGGAATACTTATAACAAGCGCGCAAGGACAAGAGATAACTAGAAATACAAAGGCTTTGTAGGCCCAATCGCTTGCTTGACCGTAACCTAGAAGTGTTGGAATAACACCAATTCCAAGCGCTATGAAAACAACCGCCGGCGTATAGTATCTTGCAAACTTGGTAATAAAGTTTTCTGTTTTAGCTTTTTTACTAGATGCATTTTCAACCAGATCTAATATTTTTGAAATAGTAGATTCTCCAAATTCTTTACTTACTTTTATTTTTAGTAGACCATGATTATTTACAACTCCTGACATTATATCTTCGCCAGTTCTTATCTTTCTCGGTACTGACTCACCAGTTATGTTAGAAGTATCAAGAGTTGATTCTCCCTCTACAACTAAACCGTCTAGCGGAACTTTTTCGCCAGGTTTTACAATAATAAAGTCTCCCACATGAACTTCACTTGGAGCTACTATCTTGGATCCGTTTTCAGTAACTAGATTTGCTGAGTCTGGTCTTATATCCATAAGAGCTTTTATAGAGTTTCTGGAGTGGTTGACTGCCCTGTCTTGAAATAGCTCTCCTATATTATAAAAGAGCATTACTGCTACTCCTTCAGGATATTCACCAATTACAAAAGCACCAATGGTCGCAACTGTCATCAAGAAATTCTCATCAAAGGGAACTCCTGCTATTATATTTTTAAAAGCTATAATTATAACCTTATAACCTATAATGAGATAACTCGCTAGGAAAAAAATTAGTCTTGGTGTTGCTTCTAATTTAACTAAATAAGGAATCAGAAATAAAATTGCACCTATAGCTATTCTTATTATGTTGATCTTTTCTTTTTTCTTTGAATCTTCTTCTATCTTTTTATTATCTATGGGTGCTGCACCTATAGATCTGTCTCTGATAATTACATCTGGTTCCAGTTTATTTATTATTGCCTTTACACTCTTTATAATTTCATCACGGCTGTCTGTTTCTACAACTTCTACCTTAAGTTTTTTAGAAACAAAGTCAAGATTACTGGCTCTAACTCCTGTAATTTCACCGGAAAGTTTTTCAATTTTCCCCGCACAGCTGGCACAATTTAAGCCTTCAAGTTCTAAAACTATATCATTCATATATAAATCCTCCCTTTTAAAACTATGTATACATATGAACGCTCATTCATATGTTAATTATATTATAACTATATATCCTAAAAATGTCAATATAATTCATTTATATATTTTATTATGAACACAAAAAACTGCCATTTTAGAAATAGAGATTTTTTCCATTTATTAAAATGACAGTTCTTATTATTATTATTTATTATTTTTTTACTTGTTAACTCTTAATTGTTTAAAGTTTAAAGTCTGCTATTTTTCTGTATTTATATTCTTCAGTTACTATTTCATCATGATCGATTAATTTCCATTTGCTGTTCATTCCATTATACCTTGCAAGTTCTTCAAAGTAATACATAACTATTCCGGCATCTATCAGTATAGAGTCATACCACTTGTCATATTTCAAAAGCAGTTCTACGGTATTATCTTTAATTAAAAATCTCCATGGCTGAAGGTTTTTAGTAGAAGGAGCAAATCTTACATAGTAGAATATATCCATAAGCCCTCTATTTTCTAAATCTTCTGCTGTAATATAGTCACCTAATTCTAAATCATATACTATTTCTTCTACACCCTTTTTAACACTGAAGGGTTCTTCATCAAAAGGATTTCTTCTTTTTTGTTTACCAAAGGCCAAGATATAGTTAACATTCTTTATATCTGTACCAAAGGTTTGTCTCTTTAAGTCTTCACTTACATCTCCAAGCTGTATCCAACAGGTTCCAAAATCTAAGTTTATGATTTCTGTTATTAATTTTTCCATGTAGTATCCAGCTTCTATAACAGTGTTTTCTTCTGTATCTTTTAGATCAAGTGCTATGTAATGAGGACTGTTTATCATAACTCCACCATAGCCTGCCTTGCCTTCAAGATTTTCAGCTATCATCTTTCCATTTTCATACAGTTTAAGGCCAATATGTTCTATGTCTTCTTCTGCGACTAAATTCTTTACTATCTCTCGAATTTTATCAAGCATATCCGGAGTTGCAGCCTTGTCTCTAAAATCTCTAACTGATTTTCTGTTTGTTAAAAAATTATTTATAATCATTTTAAACCCCCTATTTTATTAATATATCCCTATTATATACTATTTTTATAGTAAGGAGAACCATTTTGCAACATTCATAACATAATCAAGCAAAAAGATATGAACTATCAGAGCAGATCCTATTCCTAGAACTATACCAACTAGCACGTCAGTTGGATAATGAACTGCTAAATATATTCTAGATATTCCTATTATCATAGCCATTATATACAGAAATATAGCTATTCTAGGCATATTTAGAGAAAGAGTTGCCGCCATACAAAAACTTGCAGTTGTGTGCCCTGAAGGAAAAGAAAAATCTTTTAGTTCTATCTCAAATGTATTTATATTTTTAATCATGTTATAGGGTCTTTGCCTGCCAAAACTTCTCTTTAAAATTTGAACTATAGTTTGGCTTATACCAAGAGCTACTATTGCTTCAAGTCCCATAAATCTAGTAGCATTATTTCCAAAAATTATAATTGCTAAAGAAAACACACTAGTAAAAATAGCGCCACCTAGGTCTGTTACTCTATACATAAAATAATCTAAAAATTTATTACTCATCCTACCATTTATCAACTTTATAAAAAGATCATCAAATCCTTTTAATAATTTCATCAAATTTTCACCTTCTTTTCTTATGTCTATTATATAATATTCCCAATTTATTGCAAAGTGAAACCTTTAAGCTTTTATATCTTTATCTATACCCCTCTTTATGATAATATAAGTATACATCAAAACCATAAAAAGAGGTGTAAAAGATTGTTACTTAGTAAAGATCAATCCAAGGCAATAAACCATATAGAAAGTCCTGCTCTTGTTTTAGCAGTTCCAGGAGCAGGCAAGACTACAGTCTTAATCCATAGAACATACAACTTAATAGAAAACCTTAAAGTAAATCCACTAGAGATCCTTTCTATTACCTTTAGTAAGGCATCGGCTCTGGATATGAAAAATAGATTTGAATCGGTATTTCCAGATGTAAACTCTAGAAATATAAATTTTTCGACAATACACGCTTTTTGCTATAAACTTATAAGTGAATACTCCTACAGGACTGGTACTAACTATAAACTTATAGAAGACAATGATGGAATGAATAAATTTAATCTTCTTAAAAATCTCTATCTAAATATAAACAAAACTTATATAACTGAAGAAAAACTTGAATCTCTTATAAATTCTATCGGTTTTATCAAAAACATGATGATGACTGTGGATGAGTTTTTGAAAATCTATAAGATTGATATATTAAATTTTAAAATAATTTATAATAAATATGAAACCTACAAAAGAGACAATAACCTTTTAGACTTTGATGATATGCTAAGCATCTCATGGGAAATACTAAACCGTGACCCCTATATATTAAATAAATATAGGCAAAAATATCGTTTTATACAAGTTGATGAAGGACAGGATACCTCAAAGCTCCAACTTGAAATAATAAAATTAATAGCATTTCCTAAGAATAATCTCTTTATCGTAGCTGATGATGATCAATCCATATATGGATTTAGAGGAGCCTATCCTAAAGGACTATTGGATTTTAAGCAACAGTTTGATAATGGCAAGATATTTTTTATGGAGGAAAACTACAGATCCTCAAACAACATAGTTTCTATATGCAATAATTTTATTAAGACTAATAAGTTAAGATATAAGAAAAATATATTCACCCTAAATCCCAGTCTCGAACCTATAAATATAGTTAAGGTAAAAACCTTAGCTGACCAATATGACTATTTAATAGAAGAGCTTAAAGATAAAGATTTGGAGCAGACCAGCATCCTCTATAGAAACAATCTTTCTTCCATAGGCCTTATGGAAATCTTATCTAAAAATAATATACCATTTTTTACCCAAGATAAGAAGCTAAAGTTCTTCAACCACTGGGTTATAAAAGATATAATCAACTTTATAAGTTTCGCTCAGAATCCGGAGGATATTGATAGTTTTGAGCAATTTTACTATAAGATGAAAGGCTATATATCTAAAAAACAAATAAACTATGCAAAAACCTTAAATAAAGACTTTAATGTTTTTGATAGAATCATGGATTTTCCGGGTATAAAACAGTATCATAAAAGAAATGTTCGGAATCTTAAAAGTGATTTTGCTAAACTAGCTAGGTTGAATATAGAAGATGCTATAGATTTTATAGAAGACCAGCTGGAGTATGGTGCTTATTTAAAGGATAATTCGATAAAGTTTGGATATGTCTATGATAATCTTTCTACTCTGCTTTTTTATCTCAAAATGATAAGTAGCGGGTGCAGTACACTGGACGATTTAGTTGAAAAGTTAGATCGTTTGGAAGACCTCTGCAAAAACTCCCATAAAAATAGGGAGGGCATAAACTTATCAACTATACACGGAGCTAAGGGACTGGAGTTTGAAAATGTTTATATGGTGGATCTTATAGACGGCGACTTTCCAAGTGCAAACAGTATAGATGACTTTGAAGAAGGTCGAATAGATAACTTAGAAGAAGAGCGAAGGTTGTTTTATGTGGGAATGACCCGAGCAAAAAAACACCTCACTCTCCTTACTATGAAATCCATAAATGGAAGTCGAAAAGAAGCCTCAAGATTTATGACAGAACTAGAAAATTTATAGAAATAAAGTCAAATATAGATTCCTCCACCAGGCCCGGAATGACTAGATCCTCAGTCATCTCGAGCTTGTCGAGAGATCTCTCTTTTATATCTTAAGTCAAAGTCAAATATAGATTCCTTCACCAGGGTCGGAATGACTAGGTCCTCAGTCATCTCGAGCTTGTCGAGAGAACTCTCTTTTATATCTTAAGTCAAAGTCAAATATAGATTCCTTCACCAGGCCCGGAATGACTAGGTCCTCAGTCATCTCGAGCTTGTCAAGAGATCTCTCTTTTATACCTTAAGTCAAAGTCAAAAGATAGATTCCTCCACTAGGGTCGGAATGACTAGGTCCTCAGTCATCTCGAGTTTGTCGAGAGATCTCTCTTTTATTGTTTTATAAGATATCTACCCTGTGGTCCAGCTTGTAGATTACGTTTTTCCTCTCCACAATTATAGTAGCTTTTTCTCTTAAGTGTTCATCTTCCTTAATTGCTTCTATTAAGGGAAGGTTTGGATTTATAGCTACTGGGTTTCCCATAAGTCTAAGCATAGATAGGTCTCCTGTAGTATCACCATAAGCATAACTTTTTTCTAGATCAACATCATATTTTTCTATAAGTTCATTTAAAACCTTCTTTTTACTAGTAGAGTCCCACATTCTCACTAGTTCTCCTGTAAACTTGTTTTCTTCATCAACCTTATATAGGGAGCCTCTATACTCGGTTACATCATATTTTTCTGCCATCTTAGAAACTAAGAAATCTGGACTCCCCGAGATAAAGAATATTTTGTGACCTTGTTTTTTATGAAAATCTATTTGATTTCTTGAATACTTGTAGACCATATCTCCGTTTACCTTGATAACATGAGCTGCTATAAATTCTATATAGGCCTTATCTATTCCTTTAAGTTCCTGAAGATAAACCTCAGCTAATATTTCTAGATATTTTTCAAAATCTCCATATCTTTTCTCCCATTCCATATATACATCTTTTACCTTTGTATACCATATAGCAGGATCTATGACTTCAAAGGTCATTAGTTTTTGAAAGTGTTCTATCATAAGTGAATTTCTAAATATAGTTCCATCAATATCAAAAAAAGCAGCTACGTTTTTTCCCATCTAATCATCTCATCTCTTTTGTTTTTATATTTCATTTAAGGCTTATATTTATTTTATAGTACGTTTAAAGCTTATGTTTATTTAATGCTATATTTTAGTCTTAAGCAAATTATTTAATACACCTTATAGTTTCTAAAAATATTTTAATTTAAAATTCTTAAGCCATATTGAATGTTTTAGTATTCAATATTTTTTTGTATTGCATATTTTTTGTTTTCAAATATCATGATT
>NZ_JARIEF010000059.1 GCF_029266915.1 Tissierella sp.
ACATGTTACTGTAGCCTCTACATATTCCGGTTGAATATCTTTTTGCATATCATTCACCTCTTTCCAAATGTATATATATCACTTAGACATATTTATCATTTTAACCATTAAATTATACCATAATAAAACTCTCTAATCAACTAAAACAGATTTTTATTTACTATATCTTTAATAAATTCTTCATTTGTTTTTGTAGCTACCAGTCTATCTATAAAAGTTTCTATAACCTCGTAACTTGGAGAGTTGCTAAATGCTTTTCTTAGAGCCCAAATTGATTCCAATTCTTTTTGTGAAAGAAGTAGATCTTCTCTTCTAGTTCCTGACTTATGGATATCAATAGCTGGAAATATTCTCTTTTCTGAAAGTTTTCGGTCCAGATGGATCTCCATATTTCCAGTACCTTTAAACTCTTCAAATATAACATCATCCATTCTGCTTCCAGTGTCAACAAGAGCTGTAGCTAGAATGGTAAGACTTCCGCCTTCTTCAATGTTTCTCGCAGCTCCAAAGAATCTTTTAGGCAAATGAAGGGCTCCAGGATCTAGTCCTCCCGAAAGAGTTCTTCCAGTTGCAGGAATAGTAAGGTTATAAGCTCTTGCCAAGCGAGTTATACTATCCAGAAGTACCACTACATCCTTGCCGTGTTCCACTAACCTTTTAGCTCTTTCTAAAACTATTTCAGCCACCTTGGTATGATTTCTAGGAAGCTCATCAAATGTACTGTAGATAACATCTGCATCAACTGTTCTCTTCATATCTGTTACTTCTTCTGGTCTTTCATCTATTAGAAGGATTATCATTTCAGCTTCTGGATGGTTTTTTCTAATAGCATTTGCTATCATCTTTAAAAGAGTTGTCTTACCTGCCTTTGGAGGAGAAACTATCATCCCTCTTTGACCTTTTCCAAGAGGCGCTATTAAATCTATCATCCTGGTTGCAAATTCGTTTGATGTGGTCTCAAGTTCCATTCTTTCTAAGGGATAGATTGGCGTTAAGCTATCAAAATTGGGTCTGTTAACTGCAGTTTCAGGATTTAAATCGTTTATACCTTTAACATAAAGAAGAGCTTTAAATTTTTCACCCTGCTTAGCAGGTCTAACAACTCCTGAGATCTTGTCCCCCGTTCTCATTCTAAACCTTCTTATTTGAGAAGGCGAAAGGTAGATATCATCATCTCCAGATTGATAGTTATCCCTTCTTAAAAAGCCATATCCATCCTGATGAATTTCAAGTATTCCATCAGCCATATTTATATTATCAAGCTGTTCCATCTCTTCTGTAGCCTTATCAGAGAGATCTTTCATGTTTATTCCCTTTAAATCTACTTTTTCATCTTTATCATTCTTTTTTTCTGCACTGCCTATCTCTTTACTATCTTCTTCTATAATATTTTCTTCTAAACTATCTTTATTCTTATCTTTTTTTAATATGACCTCTATCAATTCATACTTTTTATACTTGTATGGACTTTCTATTCCCAAACTCTTAGCTATTTCTCTAAGGTCTACTATTTTTTTCTTTTCCAGTTCTCCAGGTTTCAAGAAAACCCTCCTTTATTTAGCATACTCCGGCTTTTTATCAAGTTTGTGTATAGATTGTATAAACCTGATAGTTCCAGTTTCAAGCCTTAATACAAGTGTATGGGTGCTTGCAGTGTTATTTTCCATGTATTTTACGCCTTCTAGAAGTTCTCCATAGGAAACTCCAGTAGCTGCAAAACTCATCTGATCTCCTTTAGCTAAATCTTCTATATGGTATACTTTTTCTAAGTCGCATCCCATCTCAATGCATCGCCTTTTTTGATCTTCTGTAGCAGGTTTTAAAATCCCCTGAAATTCTCCATCAAGACATTTCAAAGCAACAGCTGTTATAACACCCTCGGGAGCTCCTCCAGTTCCCATAAGTATATCTGTATTAGTATAGTCAAAGCATGCATCTATAGCTCCCAGTACGTCACCGTCGCTTATCATCTTTATTCTGGCTCCAGCTTCTCTAATTTCCTTTACAAGCGGAATATGTCTTGGTCTATCTATAACAACAACTGTTATATCGCTTACATCTTTTTTAAGAGCATTAGCTACATTCTCTATATTTTCCTTTACAGATTTATGAATATCTATAGAGCCTTTTGCCTTAGGTCCTACTGCTATTTTTTGCATATAAGTATCTGGCGCATGAAGAAGGCATCCACGAGGCGCAACTGCTACAACTGATATTGCATTAGGCAGTCCATTTGCAACCGATGTAGTACCATCTAGTGGGTCTACAGCTATGTCTACTTTGAGTCCATCGTCCTGAGATTTTCCAATGTTTTCACCAATATAAAGCATAGGAGCCTCGTCCATTTCTCCTTCTCCTATTACTACTACTCCATCAATATCCAGTGTATCAAACATTCTTCTCATAGCATCTACTGCTGCTCCATCAGCTAAGTTTTTATCTCCCTGCCCTAAAAATTTAGCACTTGATAAAGCTGCCGCTTCCGTTACTCTCCCTAAATTTACGGGTAAATTTCTATCCATAGTAACCTCCTATTTTATTTATATTGAGTTGTCTTTATAAATCTTTTATATTTTTGGTGTTTTACTGAAGGAGTAAATCCTTAAGCTTGATTAAATCCGATTGGATTAAAAGACATGTAGTTTCATCTTAATAATAGGTCAGATGAGCTCCTAGCTCATCTAATCTATTATCTTAAATTACTTCTTATAGTTTATTTATAAAGATTTACTTTATTTTTTAGTGCTTTCCCAGTCACTTAAGAATTTTTCTATTCCATTATCTGTAAGCGGGTGAGCCAGCATCTGCTGAAATATCTTATAAGGAATAGTTGCTATGTGGGCTCCTGCTTTCGCAGAGTTTATAACATGCATAGGGTTTCTGATACTTGCAGATATTATTTCAGAGTCTATATCATGAATCATAAATATATCGGCAATATCCGCTATTAAATCGATTCCCTCACTTCCAAGATCATCAAGTCTGCCCACAAAAGGACTTACAAAACTTGCTCCTGCTCTTGCAGCAAGTAAAGCTTGGTTTGCTGAAAATATAAGAGTTACGTTTGTCTTTATATCTTCTTTGTTTAAAATGTTTACAGCCTTTAGACCCTCTTGAGTCATAGGAACTTTTATTATTATATTTCTATGGATTTTAGCAAGATCTCTTGCTTCTTCCAGCATTCCTTCATGATCTTCACTTACTACTTCAGCACTTATAGGTCCGTCAACTATATCTGTAATTTCTTTTACAACAGTTTTAAAGTCTCTTCCTTCTTTGGCTATAAGGCTTGGGTTTGTAGTTACCCCGCAAATAACACCCCAGCTGCTTACTTCTTTTATCTCATCTAAATTGGCAGTATCAATGAATAATTTCATTTTATCACTCCTCTTTTATCAATAAGAATTAACCTCTGTTAGCGGATCCAAACATTTTCATTTTTTCCATTATAACTTGTTTCATACTTTCTGTTGCAGGAGCTAATATCTTTCTTGGGTCTATTTGATCTGGGTTAGCTGAGATATATTCCTTTACGCTTTTCGCAAATGATGCTCTTATGTCTGTATCGATATTGATTTTACAAATTCCAAGACTTATAGCTTTTTGAAGACTTTCAGCTGGTACTCCGCTTGAGCCGTGAAGAACAAGAGGAATATCTATTATATTTCTAATTTCTTTTATTCTATCATAGTCAAGTTTTGGCTCTCCTGCATACACTCCGTGAGCTGTACCCACTGCTATTGCAAGATAGTCTACTCCTGTCTCTTCTACAAATCTCTTAGCTTCTTGAGGATCTGTAAATGTTGCGTCTTTTTCACTCACTGTTATATGATCTTCAGTTCCGCCTATTTTACCTAATTCTGCTTCTACTGTAACTCCAACCATATGAGCTATTTCAACTACCTTTTTAGTAAATGCTATATTCTCATCTAATGGAAATCTAGAACCATCTATCATTACAGATGAGAAACCATTTCTAATACATTGCATAACCTGATCAAAGTCAGTTCCATGGTCTAAGTGAAGCGCTACTGGTACCTTTGCATTGTTTGCTGCAAGTTTTCCAAGTGTTGCAAGATATTCTACTCCAGCATATTTTAGTCCACCCTGGCTAGCCTGGATTATAACTGGTGAGTTTAACTCCTCAGCTGCTCCAATTATAGCTTGTATTGTTTCCATGTTGTTTACATTGAATGCACCTACTGCATATTTATTTTTCTGCGCATCCAACAATAACTCTTTACCTGTCATTAACAAGAAAATCACCCCTTATATATTATCCTTCTTATTATATCATTTTATAGTTATTTTAACAATCGAGTATAGGCAAATAGGGCGAGGCGACTTGAACTTACTATTAGTTGATTTAATCTTTTATGGCCCTATAATTCTTTATATTTTTTATATTTTTTATATTTCCTTTATATTTCCTTTATATCTATAGATTTATTTAGAAATGTTGAATAAATTAATGTTTTTTCCACTTTAATCCTATGGATCTTTAACACCTCTTCTAAAACTCTCTTATAAGTTAATAATTGACTCTTATATCGGTTTTCAAATATTCTTACCGCCTCTTCTTCAGGAACTATATCTGTCTTATAGTCAATAATTATAAAATCTCCATCTTCTTTTTGGATTAAAAGATCTATAAATCCATTTGAAATCATATTTCCTCTTTTTGGCTTTCTATCTAAGAGATATGGGTCTATATTAGCTGTAAAAGCAAATTCAGTGAAAACCTGCTTGGCTTTTGAAAAAACTTCTCTAATATCATCATTATTTAAAAACAACTCTATAACTTTTTTTAGATTCCTATATAGATAAACCTTTAAGTCAGACTTGATCTCTTCAAGCCCATCTGGACTCTCTATCGTAGCAGCATCATAAGTATTTCTAGGATATAGTCCTTCCAATACTTTCTTATCCAGCTCTACACTTTGAAAGCTTTCTCTTACTGCTAGTTTTACAGCATAATCTATATCCGCCTCTTTTATATCTTCCAAGCTTTTTATCCCTAGTAAAATAAGTTCAAATGACCTGTGAACTAAGTTTCCGTACACCATCCCTCTAGGAGAGAGACTTTTTCTAAAAATATCCCTATAGAGTAGATCTTCTATAAATTCTTCTTCTTTAGAAGGGTTATCCCTTATATAGCTTGGCTTAGATAGGTTCATTTTCTTCCTTAAGCTCGCTGTAATCTCGATCTCTTCTAATTTCCTTGGGCTCAGATCTATATTTAATTCTTTTATTACTATATCTTCAAGGTCCATCACTTTTAACTCTCCTATAGCAAGCGGACTTAAAAACATCTTAGAATCATCTATCTTGGGAGTTATGAGAACTGATTTTGTTCGAGTTGCGGCCACATAGATAAGCCTGTCAAGTTCTGCATCTTTAAATTCTTTTTCCCTGGACCGTTTATCATCTTCACCTGGCCCCTTAGCTAGGAGACTCTTCTTAAACACCAAAAACCCATCTGTTCCGTCTTTAGTTTTCTCTACATAGTGACTATCACTGCCCAGAGTTCTTTTCTTATCTTTTCCAACTAGAATTACAATGCTAGACTCTAGTCCTTTGGCCTTGTGTATATTCATTATCCTTACGGCATTTTGAGAAAATTCAAGATTTATGGGAAGTTCATAGTTGACCTTTTCTTCTATTATCACTTTTAGTTCCTCTTTTATAGAATAAAGACTTATCTGTTTTTTATCCTTTAAAATTTCCAGAGTTTGAACTAAGGCAGAGTCAGCATCTCTTTTTTCTATTTCACTATATTCTTTAAACTCATTGTAAATCCCTTTTTTATTTATTATTAAATTTTCTATAAATAAGTCAGGCCTTACCAGATCTGAGTCCAGAAAAATTTCTCTTATATAAAAGATAGCCTGCTTGAGATGTGGATGCTTTATAGCTTGTATCCTTCTTTCATCGGATAATAGATTTTCATAATCCCCCAGTTTCAAGAGATAGTTTATAGTTTCAAATTCTAAATAAAAACAATTTCTAAGAACTGCTGAAAATTTAATCACATCTTTATAATCAGTTATAAAGTCAATTAATAAGAAAAGATTTAAAACTTCCCGAGTGTCTCCCAGTCTCTTCTCTCCAGCTAAGAGAGCGGATATGTTTCTATTTTTAAGTTGATTTAAATATCTGCCGGTTTCTTCATTGCTTTTTGTTAAAATCATAATATCCCTGTTTTCGACCCTTCGAGCCTTGTAGCTGTCTATTCCTGTTTTTTCTTCTATATAGCTTGTATTTATAATCTCCTCAACCATAGCGGCTACATATTCTTCTTCTTTAAGCCCTAAATAATCTGAAAAGTCATAGCCATATACTCCCGAAAGATTGGGGCTGCCATACTCTTCTTCCTTATCCATCCAAAGGCTTAAGATCTTTTCAAATCCAGCCTGAAATATTGTAGCTTTTTCACCAAAAGCAAATCCATCACTTCTATCTTTAAAAACATCTCCTACCCAGGAACATATGGACTGAGTTGATCGGAAGTTTATGTCCAGATAAACCACCTCGCCTCTTTTAGCTATTACCCTCTTAACACTTTCATAGATTGTTATATCAGCCCTTCTAAACCTATATATACTTTGCTTGGGGTCTCCAACTATAAAAAGCGATCCGTCTCTTGGACTTACTCCTTCAAGTGAGTCTATCTCATTTGTATCTCCATCATGGCTTAAGAATAGAAGCAGTTCAGCCTGCATAGGATCTGTATCTTGAGCTTCATCTATATAAAAACACTTGAACTTGTTTTTAAAGTGTTCTCTGGCGGCTTTTGAATTTTTTATAAGACTAGATGCTCGAAAGAGCAAATCGTTAAAGGTTAGGGAGTTAGTATAGGCTCTGTTTTTATAAGCTACTACCCTATTTACAAAATCCGTAGACTTGTTATAGATTTGGGCATTTAAGTTTCTATATACAAGCAGCAATAATTCCATAAGTTCTATAATCCTATCTGCGCCATCATCTTGCAAGTTTTTCTTGTAAATAAATTTTTCTCTTAAATCTTCATCTTCTGATATTTTTGAAGCTTCTGCTAGAATCCTATCTATATATTCTTTTAAGTCTAATTTTTCCTCTATAATCTCTATACATAATTTACCAAAGTTTGAAGCTTTTTTTATAAGCGAAGCATCAAGACTATTTGTATCAAAGTTTCTAAACTTCTCCTCTAAACTTTTAAGATCCAGAGTTTCCTTAAAGCCTATAAAATCAACGTCCGGGTTATCCATAGCTGTAAAAGCGCTGCCTTTTAATTCTCTATAGTCTATACCTAATCTGTTGAGTTCTGCTATAACTTCTTTGTTACTTTCTTCAAATTCCCTTAAAAAACTATACCATATTTCGCTATAAAACTCCTCGCTATCTTCTACTATCTTGTAACCAGGAGTAAGCCCTGCTTCAAAGGGCATTTCCCTTAGGAGGAGTTCGCAAAATGAGTGGATAGTTCCTGTAAATATTTCCTCTACCCGCTCCAGACTCTCCCTAGCATAGGATAAGTCAGGATTGCCAAGAGATTCTAGGGCCTTTTTTTGTATTCTTTCTGCAAGTTCAAGGGAAGCTGCTTTCGTAAAAGTTATAGCTACAATATTCTGGGGCTCTATCTCCCCGCTCATTATATGATTTATAACCCTTTCTACTATTATTGTAGTCTTACCCGCTCCGGCTCCGGCCTCTAATAAATAGTTCTTGTGAAAATTCTTTACTATTTCT
>NZ_JARIEF010000075.1 GCF_029266915.1 Tissierella sp.
CTTCTAAAATCTAGGTTAGTTGCAAGGGCATCTAACCTTTTTTTGAATATTTTTGTAAACTTTTGTAAAATAAAAGGATAGTGATTGATTTGAAAGAAAACTCCTTAAAACATAAAACAACTATTGGAGGTCAAGCGCTTATTGAAGGCGTTATGATGAAAGGTCCGGAGAAGATTTCAATGGCAGTTAGAAAACCAGATAGTGTTATAGAGTTAAAGGTTGATAATATAAGCAGTATAGGTAAAAAGTATAAAATTCTATCCCTTCCTTTTATTAGGGGAGTAGTAGGACTTGTTGAAGCAATGATAATTGGTACAAATGCCTTGATGTACTCCGCAGATTTTTTTGAAGAAGATCAAGAGGAAGAGCCAAAAGAAACAGTATTTGAAAAAATATTTAAAGATCGAGCAGGAGATGTGTCTATGTTTTTTACTGTTGCTTTTTCTATTATGATTTCAATACTGGTTTTTATGATAATACCAAATGTTTTAACAAGTGTATTCAAAAAATGGGTAGGTAATCCTATCTATTTAAATATGATTGAAGGAGTTATAAGAGTTTCTATATTCTTTATATATGTTATGTGGATTTCAAAACTTGATGATATAAAAAGAGTATTTGAATATCATGGGGCAGAGCATAAATCAATCCATTGCTATGAAAATATGGAAGAACTTACAGTTGAAAACGTTAGAAGGCAGCCTATACTTCATCCGAGGTGCGGGACTAGCTTTTTATTTATGGTAATGATAATAAGCATATTTGTATTATCATTTTTTGGTTGGCCAAGTCCGCTTCAAAGAATCTTAATTAGAATTCTTATGTTTCCTGTTATAGCAGGGATTTCCTATGAAGTTAATAGATTAATAGGAAAGAGCGATAGCAAGTTATCCTATATACTTTCATATCCTGGTCTTATGATTCAAAAGTATGCAACTGTTAGAGAACCAGATGATTCTCAAATAGAAGTAGCTATAGAAGCTTTAGTATCTGTAATTCCAGCTAATAAGGATGATGATCTTTGGTAATACGAGAACTTTTAGAAATAGGAAGAGACAAACTTAAAAACTTAGAATATGTAGATCCTTTAAAAGAATCCATTTATATCCTTTCAAAGGCTTTGGATAAGGATAAAAGTTTTATCTATACAAATCTTGATAAGTGGGTAGATATTAAAGAAGAAGATAAATATTTGAATATAATAAAAAGACGCGCCTTAGGAGAGCCTATTAGCTATATTTTCTCGACAAAAGAATTTATGGGAATAGACTTTTTTGTAGAGAAAGGTGTTTTAATACCAAGGCCAGAGACTGAAAGCTTAGTGGAATATATCATAAACTATATAAATACTGATTTGAGAGAGGAAGAATCAGTGAATGTTTTAGATATAGGCATAGGCAGCGGAGCTATATCGCTGAGCCTTGCTAAAAATTGTAAGATTGCCCAGTTTCTTGGAGTGGACATATCAGCTATAGCTCTAAGAGTTGCAAAAAAAAATCTGGAGAGATTAAAGCTTACTAATGTAGAGTTTAGAGAGAGTGATCTCTTTAAGGGTATAGAGCTGGATAAGAAGTTCCATATAATAGTTTCAAACCCTCCCTATATCAAAACGGAGGTTATTGAAGAACTACAGATAGATGTAAAGAATTTTGAACCCAGTTTAGCTTTAGACGGCGGCGATGATGGATTAGACTTTTATAGAAGGATAAGTAAGTCAGCTGGCGACTATCTCTTAGAAGAAGGCATGCTGATATATGAAATAGGATATGATCAAGGCGAACAGGTCAAGGAAATAATGAGCCGAGAAGAGTTTAAGAAGGTTGAAATAATAAAAGACCTTGGAGGTCTTGATAGAATAGTTCTGGGATTTAAATAAGAGGAGAATCGATATGTCGCTTTTAATAAAGCTTTTTATGACTTTCTTTAAAATAGGAGCCTTTAGTTTTGGTGGCGGCTATGCTATGCTTCCGCTTCTTGAAGAAGAAGTTATTAGAAATCACGGGTGGATGACAAGCAGTGAGTTTATAGATATATTTGCAATCTCTGAAATGACACCAGGGCCTATAGCAGTTAATGCGGCTACATTTTTGGGCTTTAGGGTTAGTGGAGTCCTGGGAGCTGCAGTGGCTACTTTTGCAGTTATACTTCCGTCATTTATAGTTATAAGCTTGATTTATGCATCTCTTGCTAAATTTAAAAGTTCCATATATGTAGCATGGATATTTGAAGGTATAAGACCCATTGTAATAGGTCTTATAATTGCAGCTGGAATTACTGTTTCAAAAAGCAGTTTTATAGATATAAAATCAGTCTTAATAGCAGTGAGTCTTTTTTACGGGGTAACATTTAAACGGCTCAACCCAATCCTAGCTATAATAATTGGAGGAGTGTTAGGGGTGATTCTCTATTAGTAAGACTAATAATAAAACTAAAAAGATTAGTAAAACTAGAAAATATATAAGTATGTTTCTCACTTTCTTAAAGATAGGAGCCTTTACCTTTGGTGGAGGATTTGCAATGATTCCTATAATTCAGCAGGAAGTAGTAGAAAAGAAAAAGTGGATACGAGATGAAGAATTTATAGATACTATATCAATCGCACAATCGTCACCAGGGCCGATTGCAGTAAATTCAAGTATATTTGTAGGTTATAAGATAGAGGGGTTAAAGGGTGCGCTTATATGCACTTTTGGAACGGTTTTACCTTCATTTTTAATAATACTTGTTGTCGCAGTTTTCTTTACTCAGGTTAAAAATAGTCCTATATTTGAAAAAGTCTTTTTGGGGATAAGGCCGGTAGTAGTTGCTCTTATATTTTCAGCGGTCTACCAGCTTATTACAAAAGCACATTTGGGATATAAGGATTTGGCGATTGCTGTAGTTGCAGCTATGACTATAGTTTTGTTTAGTATAACACCTATTTATATAATAATTGTAGGAGTTTTAGGAAGAATAATATATAATAAATATATGAAAAAAGAATATTAGCGGGGGTTTTTTATGTTAGAGAAATTAGGTTCTATTGAAAAAAGATATGAAGAATTAAACCAAAGGATGATGGATCCTGAACTAGTTCAAGATCTAGATGAATATCAAAGCGTTATGAAGGAGCATTCCGACATTGAGCCTATAGTTTTTAAGTATAGAGAATATGTTAATATACTGGAAGAACTTGAAGGAGCAAATGAACTTCTTCATCAAAAGCTAGATGATGATATGAAGGATATGGTTAAAGAAGAGTTAAAAGGACTTGAAGATGATAAGATAAATGTAGAAGAAGATATTAGAGTACTTCTTATACCAAAAGATCCAAATGATCATAAAAACGTAATAGTTGAGATCAGAGGAGGAGCTGGAGGAGACGAAGCGGCTCTATTTGCAGGAGTTCTTTTTAGAATGTATTCAAGATACGCTGAGAGGAATAATTGGAAAGTTGATATAATGGATTCCAATGAAATTGGAATTGGTGGATTTAAAGAAGTTATATTTATGATAAAAGGTAAGGGTGCCTTTAGTAGACTTAAATATGAATCAGGAGTTCACAGGGTTCAAAGAGTTCCAGAAACTGAATCAAGTGGTAGAATTCATACATCAACTGCAACAGTTGCCGTACTTCCAGAAGCAGAGGACGTAGACGTTCATATAGAAAACAAGGATTTAAAAGTAGATACTTATAGAGCTTCCGGAGCTGGTGGTCAGCACGTAAACACAACTGACTCGGCTATTAGAATAACTCATATTCCAACTGGTATAGTAGTATCTTGTCAAGATGAAAAGAGTCAGACCAAGAACAAGGAAAAAGCTATGAAGGTAATTAAAGCTAAAATATTTGATAAGGTATTAAGTGACCAACAGGCAGAAATTGCTCAGGACAGAAAAGGTCAGGTAGGTACTGGTGACAGATCTGAGAGAATAAGAACTTACAACTATCCTCAAGGAAGAATAACAGATCACAGAATAAACTATACAGTTCATAAATTTAGTGACTTCTTAGACGGAGAATTAGATGAACTTATCGATGCACTTATAACTACAGATGAGGCAGAAAAACTTACACAAGAGTAAAATAGAAGAGTCTTCTCTTCTTTTTTTCATATAAATGTATAAAGAGGTAGGTCTTATGGAAACTAAAATAATCAAGATAGATAAAGAAAGCTTTAAAGAAGAAGACTTAAAAGAAGCAGCAAGTATTATAAAACTAGGCGGCTTAGTAGCTTTTCCAACTGAAACAGTTTATGGACTTGGAGCAAATGGATTGGATGAAGATGCTGTAAGTAAGATATATAGAGCTAAGGGAAGGCCTTCAGATAACCCGCTAATCCTTCATATTGGAGAAGCGGATCAGCTTGAAGATATTGCAGAAGAAATACCCCAGGAGGCTTTACGGTGTATTGATAAGTTTTGGCCGGGGCCTCTTACTATAATATTTAAAAGAAAGAAAGTGGTGCCTGATATAATAACGGCAGGACTCGATACAGTTGCCGTAAGAATGCCTGAAAACCCTATAGCAAGAGCCCTGATAAACTTAAGTGAGCTGCCCATAGCAGCCCCTTCTGCAAATCTCTCAGGCAGACCAAGTCCAACTAGCGGAGAGCATGTAATTGAAGATATGTCAGGAAAGATAGATATGATAATAGACGGAGGAAGTACTGGAATTGGTTTGGAGTCTACTATTTTAGATCTATCAACCAATATCCCCACGATATTAAGGCCGGGAGCTGTAACTCTGGAAGATCTAAGAGCTATTCTTCCCAATGTAGCTGAAGATAGTGCCAATTTAAAGGCGGATGTAATACCTAAATCTCCTGGTCAAAAGTATCGGCATTATGCACCTAAAGCGGAGATGTTAGTTTTTACAGGAGAGATAGAAGATGTGGTTTTAAAGATAAAAGATTATATTGCCATAGAAAGATCAGGTGGCAGAAAGTTAGCAATAATGGCAACTGATGAAACTCAGTCCCAATATAAGGGCGAGGGTTTAGTTATAAGAACCTTAGGAACCAGGATGGACAAAAGAACTATAGCGACAAGTCTTTTTAATATCCTTCGGGAATTTGACAGCCTGGATATAGATATTATCCTTGCCGAAGGCGTAGAGCTTGATGATATAGGACTTGCAATTATGAATAGAATGATGAAGGCATCCGGAGGCAAGATTATCAAATGTTAGGAGTGATAGTTTGAAAGTACTGTTTATTTGTACCGGGAACACTTGCAGAAGCCCTATGGCGGAAGGTATATTAAGAAAAATAGCCCAGGACAAAGGACTCAACGTAATTTCTAGTTCTGCTGGAATATTTGCTAATACAGGAGAGCCGGCAGCTGGAAATGCAATAAACTCTCTGGCAGATATGGGAATAGATATAAGAGAACATAGATCTCAAGGAGCAGAAAAAGTGATAATAGATTCAAGTGATCTTATATTGACAATGACCTCTTCCCATCGAGATATTTTAATCAGTAAATATCCAGATAAAAAATATAAGATATTTTTATTAAATGAATATGCCTTTGGAAAAGCAAAAGACATACAAGATCCCTTTGGTGGAGACCAACATATATACGATAGGGCAAGAGATGAGATATTTTATGCCATAAAAAAAATATATGAACACAATTAGAGGAGGACTAAAGATGAAAATAGGAATAGGAAGCGACCATGGAGGACTTAATTTAAAGGAAATTTTAAAAAAAGAATTTCAAGATCAGGTAGAACTTATAGATTATGGTACAAATTCTGCAGATTCAGTTGATTATCCAGACTATGGAAGGGCTGTAGGAGAAGCAGTAGCAAAGGGTGAAGTAGACAGAGGGATAGTAATATGCGGCACTGGAATTGGAATATCTATAGCAGCAAACAAGGTTAAAGGAGTAAGGTGTGCTCTTTGTAATGGATTATTTGCTGCAAAGATGAGCAGGCAACATAATGATGCAAATGTATTGGCTTTGGGCGGAAGAGTTACGGGAGACGTTCTGGCTATAGAGATTGTAAAAATATTTTTAAGTGAAGAATTTGAAGGCGGAAGACACGCTAAAAGGGTTGAAAAAATTAATCAAATATAAGTAAAACTATGTTATAATGTTAAATGAAACTTAAGGAGGAATTTGAATGGGAAAAGTAATAGTGTTAGACCATCCTTTAATAAGGCATAAACTAACTTATATTAGAGATAAAAACACTGGTTCAAAAGAATTTAGAGAACTTGTTTCTGAAGTTGCAATGCTTATGGGATATGAAGTAACAAGAGATTTAGAACTTGAAGACATAGAGATAGAAACTCCTCTTAGAAAAATGATGTCACCAGCTTTAGCTGGAAAGAAACTTGCAATTGTACCTATATTAAGAGCGGGACTTGGAATGGTAGAGGGACTTCTTACGCTTCTTCCGGCAGCAAAAGTAGGTCACGTTGGTCTTTATAGAGACCCGGAAACTCTGCAGCCTATAGAATACTACTGTAAGCTTCCTCAAGATGTAAAAGATAGAAAGTTAATAGTAGTTGATCCAATGCTTGCAACAGGAGGATCTGCAATAGCAGCTCTTAACTCTGTAAAGCAAAGAGGCGCTACAAATATAAAACTTGTATGTTTAGTATCTGTTCAAGAAGGAATAGATGCAATACATGCAGCGCATCCAGATGTGGATATATATGTGGCAAGTATAGATGAGAAACTTAATGATCATGCATATATAGAGCCGGGTCTTGGAGATGCGGGAGATAGACTTTTTGGAACTAAATAGATAGATAGTAAAAAAGAATGAACTTTTGGTTCATTCTTTTTTATTTTACCAAGTATAGCTAGTTTTTAAAAGTTTAGTGTCATCTATTAAAATTATCCCTCAGTCAATACTAAGCTAAGTCTAAGTCCTAGGTTAAACTCTAGATCATCTAGGGGACTTCCTAGTATTTGTTCGCATTTTTTTATTCTGTAGGAAACTGTATTTCTGTGAATAAATAACTTTTCTGCAGTTTTAGTTATATCGTAACTTAAGTCCAAGTAAGCTTTAAGAGTTTCTCGCAGATCTTTTTGAGATTGGGTTTGTGGATCGGCCAGACTTTTTAGTATTGATTTAGAGAAGATCTCACCATGGGCTTTAGGAATAAATCTGAACAAGTCACCTGTTTCAATAGGAGTGTAGTATTTTATATAATCTATATCATTTCTGGTTTCACCATTTAAAATAGCTTCGTTAGCCTCTCTATAGGAGTATTTTAAATCTTCTAGAAGAGAGGTTTTCTCTCCCATGGAAAACTGTATATCTAGCCTAAGTGTCTTTTTTAATATATCTCTAAAAGACTTTAAGCTTCCTTCAATAAGATCTTCCTCACCTTGAACTATTAATATAAATCTATAGTCAGATCTATTAGGCAGTAGAGCAACCTTATTTAGATCCTTAATTACCTTTCTGTTTAGCCATCCATAAATCAAAGTATATAGCTCATCCCGGTAGGAAAACTTAGGAGACAACATTTCTAAGCCGCTTATACTTACCAGGATAGTCCTATATCCTTTTTCTAGGATAAGCCCATACTTGTAGCCGATTGAAACAATCTGGGGGTTGGAAAGGCCCTTGAAGGTGTCAAGTGACAGGAGGTCAGTTGCGAAACCGTCTCTGTCTATTATACTGTTGTAAGATACTCTCAAATCCTTATAGAGTGTGAAGGCAAGCACTAAGGTTGCTTGTTCTATAACCATTTTAGATATAGGAAAGGTCAGATCTTGAGAATAGAAAACAATCAGGTAGTAAGGATAATAGTGTGAGATGTTTATTGGATAGATAGAAATATTCATATCATTATCTTCATAGTCTTTTATAGTTGTGTCAAAATTAGTTGTAGACCTTGGATCTTTTGAAATTTTTTCTATAATATTTCTAATAGAACTCTTAAAATAATTTTTATTTGTTTCATTGGATAGACAGTTGATATTTCCAAAAGGATCTATAAGAGCTATATCCTTTTTAAGTGTGTGGGAGAGACTTTTAATAAGTACATTTACAGATGCATCCTTTAAGGCCAGGTTATAGTATTTCTTCTGAATATTAAAGGCATAGGAAAGTTCATCGTTCTTATTGTCCCAAATATAAGAAAGTATCTGAAGAAGCACATCGCCAAGAGTCATGCTCTCTGGTATCAAAAGAAGGGGAAATCCTAGTCTGTCGCAAGTTGCTATTACAAGCGGATCTATCTCTTTTATAAATCTATCCAGCTTAATAGCAAGAGCTGAAGTTCCAAGAGCATCCAGTCTTTCAATCAGAGAAGAGAGCGCGCGTTGGTCATCTTTATAGATCATTGCAGTTGTTACTAAAAATGTATTGGGAGGAATATAGTTATATACATCAGGCGTTTCTGTAGAGTCAACAGTTGAAACTCCTCGATCTAAATCAACTTTATTATTTAATATTTTAAGATAAGAAAATCTTTCCTGTTCTAAAATGTTGAATAATTTTATCATTTTTTACCTCCGATTAGGAATTTATATATTAAAATTTAAAAAATCGACCATCTTATCCAAAAGTCTTATAGTCTCCGGGCTGCTTTCATCTCGGTCAAAATCATGAGCATCAAGAGAGTTAGAAAAAGTTGAAGGTGACTTAAATCCCTTTGCCAGCTCAATAGATTCTTTAAATGGAACATCCGTATCTCTAAAACTATATGCAAAAAATGCAGGCATGGGATTTTGTTCTTTAAATCTTAAAGAATATCTCTCCATAAAACCTTCTGAAGTTTCATCCGTAAGCATAGATAACCATAGGCCTCTTTGCCTAGCATAGAGATATATTATAAACCTTTCATTTATATCTCCTTCTGTCAGAGCTAAAGTGGAAATTTTATTTTCTATAGTTGTGTCCTTTATACTAGGATATTTGAGATAAAAATTGCTTGGTTCTTTAAACCAATCATCAGTCATAAAACCATATCCATAAAAAGAAATAACTCCACTAGCTTTTTCTTTAAATTCCCTATAAGAAAGCATCAAAGCTAAGTACGCCCCTGCAGATCTTCCCCAAAGAAAGTATGGGCTTTGTGAGAGCGACAGCTCTTTTCTATTATTTAAGAAAAAGTTTACGGCATCTTCACTGTCAGATAGTATTTGATCGAGTTTTGATTCTGGTGATAATCTATAATCAAAGGATAAAATTGTGTATCCGGCGGATAAGAGTTTTTCTTTATGAAGAGCCGGAAGGTCTAAACGGCTCCCGTAAATAAGTCCTCCGCCATGAAAGTAGAGAACTATACCCTTTTCTGGCTGCTCAGACCTATATATATTAAAATTTATATTAGATTCTTTTTCGCCCTGCTTTATCGTTTTATAAGAATAAGTCTCCATTATTTTCCTCCTTTTTATATAAAAAATATATATTTAAATTTTAGCATTATAAAGAAGAGAATACAAACTTTTTTGTATTAAATAGCTAAAAAAATAGTAAGATTTGTATGTTCATACAAGGATGTTTATAGTTTTAAGGGGTAAAATAGATATAGAAGATAAAAGCTTATAGAGTACTGAATCTAAGGGAAGAAGCTTGATTTTAAAGAGATTATAATAATCACTATTTAAAATAAACAATAAACAAATAAGAAATAAATTTACAGATTTATAAAAGTTTGTAAAGAGAAGATATAAATAAAATATTAAAAAATATTAAATTTGATGGGAGATGGAGAGATGTTAAGAACAATTATTAAAGATAATTTATACAAGGATTCAGTAACCCTTATGCTTTTGACAAATGAAATCGCTGAAGTTGAAGGAGTTAACAAGGTGTCAATTATGATGGGTACTCCGGCAAACAAAGATATATTTGAAAACAGTGGACTTAAGACTGAGGAACTGGCAGCAGCTACTTCAAACGATATGGCTATCGTAATAGATACTGAGGAAGAAGAAATAGTAGATTTAGTACTTGTAAAGATAGACGAATTTCTTGCAAGCCAGGCAAAGTCATCTGGATCCAAAGAACAAAGAGCTGTTAAATCATGGGAAGGCGCTTTAAAAGATATGACGGATGCAAACCTTGCAGTTATATCAGTTCCAGGAACCTATGCAGCATCGGTTGGAAACAGAGCACTTGACGAAGGATTACATGTTTTTATGTTTAGTGATAACGTAAGCTTAGAAGATGAAATGAGTTTAAAAGAAAAAGCTAGAGAAAAGGGATTATTATGCATGGGTCCTGATTGTGGTACTGGAGTTATAAAGGGAGTACCTATTGCTTTTACAAACAATATTTCCCCTGGAAAGATTGGAATAGTAGGGGCTTCAGGAACTGGTATACAAGAGGTAACCACTATAATAGATAAATTAGGCGGTGGAGTTACAAACGCTATAGGTACTGGAGGACGAGACTTATCTGAGGAAATTGGTGGAATAACAATGCTCAGCAGTATTGCAACTCTTGCAAAAGATCCAGATACTGAAGTAATAACAATTATTTCAAAGCCACCGGCAGAAAATGTACGTAAAAAAATAATGAATTTCCTTAGAACTATAGACAAACCAATAGTTACTATATTTTTAGGTGAAAAGCCAGAAGAACATGAAGAAAATCTCTACCACGCATACACTCTTGAAGAAGCAGCTAAGATTTCAGTTAGACTTCTTAAAGGTGAAGAAGTTGGACAGTTTGAAGGCGACAGCGCAAAGGCTGAAAACGTAGAAGATGGACTTACTATAAAGGCTTACTACTCAGGTGGAACGCTTGGTGGAGAAGCAGCTATGCTTATAAAAGACGCACTTCATGGAGATAAAGAAGTTAAAAATGAAGATGGTTATATGCTTAAAACAGACGGATTTGAAGTAATAGATTTAGGTGATGACAAATATACTCAAGGAAAACCTCATCCGATGATAGATCCTACTGCAAGACGTGAATATATGAAGAACGCTATGAAAGATGAATCTACTCGTGTTATTCTCTTTGACATAGTATTAGGTTATGGATCCCATGACGATATGGCGGGACAGCTTTCAAAGGCTATAGTGGATATACAAAAGGATGCCCAAGAGCAAGGACGAGAAATTCACTTTGTAACGAGCATTTGCGGTACAGATAAAGATCCGCAGGACTATGATTCACAAAAGAAAATTATGGAAGATATAGGAGTTATAGTTTGTGATACAAATAATAAGGCAGTTGAAAAAGCCTTAGCCCTAATAGGAAAAGAAATAGAATATCCTAAAAAAGACTTAGTTCCTAGAAGAGAAGTAACGGAAGACATATATGTAGAATCATCAGACTCCATGAAAGAGTTAATAACTGACAAACCTAAGATCATAAATATTGGACTTGAAAGTTTTTATGATACTTTTAAGACTTTTGGAGTAGATGTAGTTCAATATGATTGGAAACCAATAGCAGGAGGAAATCCTGAATTAGTTAAGGCATTGGACTTTTTAAGAGGATATAAATTTAAATAAAAATAAGAGGAGAGATGAAAATGACTTATACTACTATAGATGATGCAAACAGAGCAGTAATAGAAAAGATTGTAGCTTCAGCGCCAGTCTTGCTTGACGTGGTTCCGGCAAAGAGTGTTATAGAAGAATTAAATTCAAAGACAATTCTTCACGCAGGACCGCCTATTAAGTGGGAAAATATGACAGATCCAGTTAAAGGTTCTTGCGTAGGAGCAGTACTTTTTGAAGGATGGGCTAAGACAGAAGAAGAAGCAAGAGAACTTCTAGGCAGCGGTGAAGTAGAATTTATGCCTTGCCACAGTGTAAATGCTGTAGGACCTATGGGCGGAATTACAACTGGAAATATGCCTGTATTTGTTGTTGAAGAAGTAAATGAAGGTAACAGAGCATACTGTATCTTGAACGAAGGTATTGGAAAAGTATTAAGATTTGGTGCTTACTCACAAGACGTAATCGATAGGCTTCACTGGATAACTGATGTACTTGGACCGGTTCTGGGTAAAGCACTTAGAACTATGGAAAATGGACTTTCAGTAAACCCTATGATCGCAAAAGCGGTGGCTATGGGAGATGAATTCCACCAAAGAAATATAGCTGCTTCTCTGGCATTTTTAAAGGAGATAAGCCCTACTATAGTTGGACTTGATATAGATGAAAAAGAAAAACAAGAAGTTATAAAATTCCTGGCAGATACAGATCAGTTCTTTTTAAACATAATGATGGCAACTACAAAGGCTGTCATGGATAGTGCAAGAACTATAGAACATGGAACTGTTGTAACGGCTATGGCAAGAAATGGTGAAAACTTCGGTATTAAAATAGCAGGTATGGGAGATGAATGGTTCACAGCTCCGGTAAACACTCCCCAAGGACTTTATTTTACAGGTTTTTCAGGAGAAGATGCAAATCCTGACATTGGAGACAGCTCTATAACAGAAACATTTGGAGTAGGCGGAATGGCTATGATAGCAGCTCCGGCTGTAACGAGATTTGTCGGTACAGGTGGCTTTGCAGATGCTCTTAATACCAGCAATGAAATGCTTGAAATATGTATAGATCAAAACCCTAACTTTATAGTTCCAACTTGGGACTTCCAGGGTATTTGCCTGGGAATAGATGCTAGAAAAGTTGTAGAAACAGGTATAACCCCTATAATAAATACGGGTATTGCAAACAAGGTAGCAGGACTTGGTCAAATAGGAGCTGGAACGGTTCATCCTCCGGTTGAGTGTTTTGAAAAAGCAGTTCTTGCTTATGCAAAAAAATTAGGAATGCAAGAATAATATAAAGTATAATATAATAAAAGACTAGATAAGTTTTAGATAACAAATAAATCTATTGAGATATCTTATTAAGATATCTCAATACTCATAGGAGGAGAAAATATGAAAATAGTTATAGCGCTGGGTGGTAATGCCCTAGGAAATAATCCTAAAGAGCAGTTAAAACTAGTAAAAGAAAGTGCAGTTCCGATAGTGGATCTTATAGAAGAAGGACACAAGGTAGTAATAGCTCACGGTAATGGTCCTCAAGTTGGAATGATAAATCTTGCCTTTGAAGAAGCTAAGAAATCTAATAGTAGTATACCGGACGTTCCATTTGCAGAGTGTAACGCTATGAGTCAAGGATATATTGGTTTTCATCTACAAAACTCTCTTAGAGAAGAACTAGTAAAGAGAGGGATTAAAAAGCCTGTTTCAACTCTAGTAACTCAAGTAATAGTAGACAAGGATGATCCCGCTTTTAAAAATCCAACTAAACCGATAGGTGCATTTTATAGCCAAGAAGAATCAGAAAAGCTTACTAAGGAAACAGGAAACACCTTTGTAGAAGATTCAGGAAGAGGATATAGAAGAGTTATAGCTTCGCCAAGACCAGTAGATGTAGTTGAGCTTGAAAGTGTAAATACATTGGTTGAAGCAGGTAATGTAGTTATAACAGTTGGTGGAGGGGGCATACCAGTTTATAAAGAAGGCGATTCTCTTCTGGGAACAGACGCAGTAATAGATAAAGACTTTGCATCGGCTAAACTTGCAGAACTCTTAGACGCAGATTATTTAATTATTCTTACAGCAGTAGACCAAGTTGCGATAAATTTTGGAAAAGAGAATGAAGAGTGGTTAAGCAAGTTAGATATAAAAACATTAGATAGATATATAGAAGAAGGACATTTTGCACCAGGTTCCATGCTTCCAAAAATTGAAGCAGCTAAAGGTTTTGCAGTTTCAAAAAAAGGAAGACGGGCACTTATAACCTCGCTTGAACGAGCAGCAGAGGGAATAAGGGGAGAAACTGGCACGCTTATAGAAGGTAATTAATAAGATAAGAGGAACTATTGTTATCTTTGAATCTTAAAATTATGATGTATAAAGGGACTTATCTAAACTTCTAGGTAGGTCTGCTTTCTACACAAGCAGAAATAATCGGTAATAATATACAAATTGAAATTATTTGAGATTTAAAATTATCCTTAAGAGTTACTTTAAACTTAATGAGGTAAAGGAGATGATAAAATGGAAGCTAAAAAAAACTTTGATGATATGAATTTTATTGAGAAACTTAAAGCTACAGGTCCAGCTTGGATGTCTGCAGGGCTTAATGTAGGCGGGGCTACTGTTACAAATTCAGTTATTCTAGCTGCTGCAACGGGATATATGTATGGATGGGTATTTGCTTTTGCGGTACTTGCATCATATTTTGCTATATTTGCATGTGTTCGACTTACGATAGTAACTGATAAAAATCCAGTAGCACTTATCAGAGAAAAAATAAATCCTACTTTTGCTTGGGTTGTAGCACTAGCAGTACTGGTCTCAAACGTAATATTTTTTACAATTCAAATTTCGCTCTTAGGAGATGTGTTTCAATCAATAGTTCCGGGTATATCTTTTAAACTTGGAATGGGAGTTGCAATAGTAATAGCTGGAATTATAATATCTATACCGGGAAAGTCAGCAAATGATATAATACAAAAATCTATTCAATTAATGATATACTTTTTAACTGCAAGTTATATAATATCCTTATTTATAGTTGATATAGACTGGGGAGAGCTCTTTAAAGGAATAACTAGGTTTTCTATTCCAAAGACTAAATCGGAAGTACTTCTATTTACTGCCGTACTTGGATCAGCACTTCCTATAAATGCACCTTTTATGCAGGCCTATGCCACTAAAAGTAGTAAATATGATGCAAGTGATTTAAAATTATTTAAATTCGAAACTGCAATTACAAGTTTATTCCTGCTGTTTGTGCAAATAGCAGTCCTAATAGTAGTTACCTCAACTCTTTATATAAGAGGAATCCAGCCTACAAGTGCTATGGAGGCAGGAGCAGCACTGGAGCCATTTGCAGGCAAATTAAGTACAATATTATTTGCACTTGGAATGGGAGGCGCAGCTCTTAGTACAATGATAGCTAACACTTCTATACAGGCTTATATAATGACAGATCTTCTCCAATGGGAAGTAGATCCAAGAACCAAGAAATTTAAAACTATACAGTTCGTAATGTTAGTGGTAGGCTTTATACTTTTGGCATTCGGATGGGATGCATATTCAGTAGCAAGTTGGGGTGGAGCATTTAACTCCTTATTTATGCCATTTGGAATATTAGCATGGTTTATATTAAATAATAATAAAGAGCTTATGGGCAAGTATAAGACGAGCGCATTAGCAAATATAGGAATTATAATGGCTCTATCAATTAGTGCCTTAACAGCTATTAGATTTATATATGTAAACTTTTTATAGGAGTAATAAAATATAAGCAGCAAAGAAAAGCTTAAATGAGCAGGTTTTATCTTTCTCATTTAAGCTTTTTAAAATAAATTATATGGAGGAAGCCATGGATTTTTTAGTAACACTGCAAAGTGTATCAGTTTTATTTTTATTAATAGTAGTTGGGTTTATAGTTGGTAGGGTAAATATAATTTCCTTAAGCGGACAAAAAGAGCTTTCAAATTTTGTCTTGAAGGTAACTATGCCAGCAACAATTATCCTAGCTCTTCAATTTGAATTTACAAAAGAGAGATTCACTATAGCAACCCATATTATAGCCATAGCAATAGTGGCCTATCTAGCTATGATCCTTTTAGCTAAGTTTATGAGAAGATTTTATAAACTAGATGAAGCCCAAAGAGATATAGCAGAAACTGGTATGGTTTTGCCTAACACATCTTTTATGGGATACCCTATAGTTCTCTCACTTCTTGGAGAAGAAGCTCTTTTTTACGCAGTTCTTGGAACTGGTTTGATATTTGAGATAGTAGGCTGGACATATGGTGCCTATATGATAAACAGAAGCACAGGAGGAGACTTTAAAAAGAATCTTGTAAAAAATATACTTTTTAGTCCTGGAATAGTTTCTATTATAATTGGATTTTCACTTTTTATCTTTTCAATTACAATTCCAGAGCCTATAAATACAACAATGAGGCTTTTAAGCGGTGCAACTTCACCTCTTGCTATGATAGTGGTAGGAATACTCCTTTCAAGGTCAAATATAAAAGAATGTCTTACTAATACCAAGCTATACTTTATTTCCATAACCAGACTTTTAATCTTTCCTATGCTCTTATTTTTTGGATTAAAGATGTTTGGTTTTACTGGAATGAAGATAATAATACCAGTAATGATGCTAAGCACGCCAACAGCAGCTTATGTTGCAATCTTTGCTGGGAATGCCAATAATAATACTAAACTTGCATCTCAAATAGTTTTTGTGAGTTCCCTCTTATCTCTTATAACTATTCCTATAATGGTGTATCTCGTAATGAGTGTGTAATTAGTTAGAATTAAAAGATAAATGCAAGTAAATCCCGTTTTATCTTGTAAATATCTAAATCTTTTGATAAAATGAAGGAGATGTAAAACATTCCATAATACAAAATAAATCCTTAAAGGAGAGTGCTCTAGATGAAAAAAGATAATAATGACAGAGGTGCTCTTAAAAATTTAGCTCTTATCTCTCAGCTTGGAATATCAATGATAACACCTATACTTCTTGGTGTATTTGTTGGTGGATGGATTGATAAAAAGCTAGGAACTAGTGGAGTTTTTATGCTGATCCTTGTAATATTAGGGGCAGGAGCAGGATTTTTAAACCTTTTTAAAATCACGGACGCATTTAAGGATAAGAGGAAGTGAGACTGAGATAAATGGAAAACGATACAATAGCAAAAGTTTATAGAAGAACATTAATCTTTAGTTTTATTATTATGGGATTTTCATTTTTTTTATTTAAAAACCCAAAACCTGTAGTTTTAGGTTATTTGTTTGGACTTATTATTAGTATACTGTCTTTTAAACTTTTAGAAAGTACAATAAACAGAGCTGTAAAGATGACACCAGGAAGGGCGAGTGGTTATACTACAGTCCATTATATTCTCAGGTACATTATATATTTTATAGTTTTGTCTGTAGCGGTTATAGCAGATTATTTGAATTTTCCAGCTACTGTACTAGGGATACTTATGATTAAACTTACTATAATAGTTTCTACTGTTATAGATAAAGATTTTACAAAGTAGACTTAATTTTAAAGATGTATACTAAAAATATAATATTATTTTGGAAGGAGGAATATTTTGGAGCTATTAATAACAATAGGTGGAAAAGAAATTCCGATTCATGCAAGTATAATAAATGTAGTCTTAGTTGCTATAGTGTTATCTATATTAGCTTTGTATGTAAACAAGAAGTTTAAAAATACAGATACTAAGCAAAAACCGGTAGGTTTTCAAAACCTAGTAGAGATATTTGTAGATGCTATTAATAATCTAGTTAAAACTACTATGGGAGAGAAAAACTTTTGGTTTGCACCATTTATATTTACAATTATATGTTTCATAGGAGTTGCAAACTTACTAGGGCTTATAGGACTTGTACCGCCTACTTCCGACTATAGTGTAACATTTACATTAGCACTCATAGTGTTTTTCATAACTCAGATTATGTTATTTAAGACACAAAAAGGAATTTTTGGATATCTAAAGAGTTTTACACAACCATTTATCCTGTTAACTCCATTAAACGTAATAGGAGAGCTTGCAAATCCGGTATCATTATCTTTCCGTTTATTCGGTAATATAATGAGTGGTGGTATAATAATGACACTTTTATATAGTGCATTAGGATACTTTGCTCCAATAGTCACACCTGTACTACATGGTTATTTTGATGTGTTTTCAGGACTTTTACAAACTTTCATATTCGGAATGCTGAGTATGATATTTATCAGTGGGGCAACAGAAGAATAAAACAACAATTTTAAGGAGGAGTAAATAATGGAAGGAATAACAAGTGAAGCGTTTATATTAGGATGTTCAGCAATAGGAGCAGGACTAGCAATGATAGCAGGTATAGGACCTGGTATAGGACAAGGTAACGCAGCTGCAAGAGCGTGTGAGGCAGTAGGTAGACAACCAGAAGCACAAGGTGACATTACAAGAACAATGCTTCTTGGACAAGCGGTAGCAGAGACAACAGGTATTTACGGACTTGTAATAGCTATCATATTACTATTTGTAAGACCATTAATGAGCGCATATATAGCTTTAGGATTATAATTTAAGGATTATTTTTCCTTATTTTAAGGAGGTTGACGAATGGAAATACAAGTATTAGCCTTGCCTATACTGTCGTCGATGATAATTACTTTAGTTTCATTTTTTGTTTTATTTTTAATATTAAAGAAGTTTCTTCATAAACCAGTTACAGAGTTCATTCAAAAGAGACAGGATGATATTGCAACTGAGATAAGAGAAGCTGAAACTTTAAAACAAGAAGCAATAGATATTAGAGCTGATTATGAAGGCAGAATAGAAAAAGCAAAACTAGAAGGCCAGCAAATTGTTGAAAGTTCAAGACTTCGTGCTACTGAACTTGAAAAAACAATGCTTGCAGAAGCCAAGTTAGAAGCAGAAAAAGAAATGGATCGAGCTAGAAAAGAAATAGTTCGTGAAAAAGAAAAAGCATATGAAGATATTAAAAAGTCTGCAGGAGAGATGGCTATTTTAATTGCATCAAAAATTATGGAAAAAGATTTAAATTTAGAAAATCAAAATATGTTGATAGACAAATTTATAGACGAGGTAGGTAGTTCTCAATGGCAGAATTAGTAGGTAAAAGATATGCCTCCTCTCTATTTGATGTAGCTATTGATCTTAATAAGATAGACGATTTTCACAAGCAATTAGAATTTATAAAGACAATCTTTAATTCAGAGACAAAACTTCTAACTATCTTGGAACATCCTAGAATATCCAGTGGTGAGAAGAAAACTTTAGTAGAGAAATTATTTAAAAAAAACATATCACAAGAACTCTTAAACTTCTTATTTATAATTATAGATAAGAGACGTGAAGAAGGTATAATGGATATAATAAAAGAATATAACAATCTTTTTAAAGAATATAAAGGTATTATTGATGTTGAAGCTGTAACTGCAGTTCCTATGGAAAGTACAAAACAGGAAAAGTTAAAGCTTGTATTAAAGGAAAGGTTTAAAAAAGATATAAATCTTTTAAATCGTGTTGATCCATCAATCATAGGAGGAGTACTTCTAAAGATGGATGAAAAGTTAATTGACTCAACATTAAAGTATGAACTCAAAGAAATAGGAAGTATGATCAATAGCATTTCAT
>NZ_JARIEF010000108.1 GCF_029266915.1 Tissierella sp.
CGAATGTATTGCCAATAAATGAAAAGATCATAGTAACTTATAAAACAACCTATGACCCATCAATAGTTTCAGAGCAAAATACAGCAGATGGTCTTTATAAAAACAAAGCTCAATTTATAGGCAAAACAGAAAGTGGTAAAGCAATAGATGTAAAAAGATATGCAGAGAAAAAAGTAAATAGAGAATCATGGAATAGTGGGGGAAAATTAGGAAGATTGATGAGTGTTGATAAAGATGGTAAATTAGTTACTAATTGGATAAGTGGAAATGAAAGAAAAATCCAGTGGGGAGTTTATATCAACTATTTAAAGCAAGATTTAGGAACTGAAGTAAGTGTTGAAGATAAACTTAGCTATGAAGGAGAAGTTGACCTTGATAGTATTGAAGTAAGAAGATATACAGTAGAGGCTAATGGAGATACAGAGATCAAAGAAGAATTAGATTCAACAAATTATAACGTTGAACTAGATGGAGATAAAAAAGGATTCACCTTAACATTTAATTCAGCGGTTAATGAAAGATATATAGTAATATTTACAACAAGTGTGGCAGAAATATCTCAAGATAGATATACCAATACTGCAACTACTAAAACAAAAAAAGGAGTTTATCCATATCAAGGATCAGTAAGTTATAATGAGGTGGATAACAATATAACAAAACAAGCCTTAGGTATTAAAGGTGGTAAAGTATATACAGATGATAAAGTTAATTGGAGAATTAGAATTAACGAAGCTCTATCAACAATTCAAAAAGAAGTTAAGATTGTTGATACTATAAGTAAGGGTCTTTTGTATAAAGATGGAAGTTTAAAAATCTATAAGCTTGTAGGAACTCAAAAAGTTCTTGTAGACCCACAAGCTGGGGATGGATATACTTTAAATGTTACAAGTAATGATGAAGAAGAGACAATATTAACAATATTATTTAAAGATTCAATAAAGGCAACTTATGAAATAGAATATACTACTATAGTTACTGCAACTATTGGAACAGTAAACAATAGAGTAGACTATAGCGGAAAGAATTTAGAAACTAAAACTGTAGAGACAAAAAAAATAAAAGCAGAACAGTTTTCATATGTAGGTGGAAATCCTGCACTAGGAGCAATATTAGTTACAAAAGTAGATGAAACTGGAGCAACAATAACTACTTTAAATGCTAAATTTGTTCTATGGTACCAAGGGGATGGAAAAGAAGTAAGATTTGAAGATAAAGAGTTTGAAACCGAGGATGGTAAACTAGTTATAGTAAACTTACCTCTTAATAAAACTTATTATCTTGAAGAAATAAAAGCACCAGAGGGCTATCAATTAATTAAAGATCGCATGGAGATAAAAGTTACAAAACCAGCAGGAGTAAATGGGATAGATGCTTATAAGATAACATTTGTTAATAAAAAGACTCCAGTAATACCAGATAAAAAAGGTAGCATAGAATTTAACAAGCAAGATGAAAATGCTAAGCCATTAGCAAAGGCAGAATTTGGACTATATCTGAAGTCAGATAGTGAGTTTAAAACTCCAGTTCAAATTGCAACAAGTGGGATTGATGGTAAGGTAATATTTAGTAATGTATCATTTGGGGAGTATATGATAAAAGAAACCAAAGCACCACAGGGTTACATCCTATCAACTAGTGTATTAGTAGTAATTGTAGCTGGAGAATCAGTAACTATACCAGTTCCAAATATAGTAGTTAACAAAGAAGTACCTTATATTCCTCCAACAGAACCAGAGATAAGAGGAAGCATAGAGTTTAATAAGCAAGACATTAATTCTAATCCACTACAAGGAGCAGAATTTGGACTATACCTTAGAGCGGATCTAGAATTTAAAACTCCTGTTCAAACTGCTATAAGTGGAATTGATGGCAAGATAAGATTTAGTAATGTAGCATTTGGTCAGTACAATATAAAAGAGATAAAAGCACCACAAGGATATATCTTATCAACTCTTATATTGGCGATAGAAGTAAGAGGACAGACTGTAACTGTTCCAAGTCCTAGTATAGTAGTAAACCAAAAAGTAGCAGAAGTACCAGAAGTGCCAGAAGTACCAGAAGTACCAGAGGTACCGGAAGTACCAGAAGTACCGGAAGTACCAGAGGTACCGGAAGTACCAGAAGTACCGGAAGTACCGGAAGTACCGGAAGTGCCAGAATTGCCAGAAGTGCCAGAGGTACCAGAAGTACCGGAAGTGCCAGAAGTACCGGAACTACCAGAGGTACCAGAGAAACCAGAAACTAGTGAAACTCCAGATCTTCCTAAAACTGGAGAGACAAGTAGATTACCGATCTATCTTTTAGGAGCGTTATTTATAGCGGTTGGTCTACTAATTAGAAAAAGATATAGCTTTGAATCTAGAAAATAATTAAGAATATTTAATCAGGATTTAAAATAAAGAATTTTAATAATACAAATATGAGAAGGAGTCTCCTTCTCATATTTGTATACATAGATAGAAAAAGGAGAAGTGATGGCCATGAGAGGGAAGATTTCTTTATTATTTATATTAATTGGAATGCTTATTATGGCTTATCCCAAATCTATTGAGCTTTATAGAGATTATCAGCAAGATCAGCTTTTAAATGAGTGGGAAGATGCCTTAAAAGATGTTGAAATAGATGAAGATTATCAAGAGCTAAGTAAAGAGGAATATGAATCCTATCAAGAAGAACTAATTCCCGAGATCTTAGCTATGAGGTCAGATATAGTAGAAGAGAGCGTTGTCGCAGAAAATGAAAAGCCTAACAAAGCTATAGATCAAGATAAAAATACTAAGGGGCAGACTAAAAAAATATCTAAAAATTTTGAAGGAATTATAGAAATAGAAAAAATAGACCTGAAACTTCCTATATTAACTGGAGCAAGTCAAAATAATTTAAAAAGTGCGATAGGTAGTATAAAAAATACAGGAGAGATGGGAAGAGTTGGTAACTATTCTTTAGCAGGACATAGAAACTTAACTCGGGGAAGAAACTTTAATAGATTAGATGAAGTAGTAAAGGGAGATATTATAGAAGTTAATAATGGAAAAGAAAGATTTAAATATCGGGTTACCCAAAAACTATATGTAAAACCAAATGAAACTAATGTTTTAAAATCAGATGGGGATAGTCGAGAAATAACTTTAGTAACTTGCCACCCTTTAGGTTCTTCAGAGCAACGGCTTATAATTAAAGGGAAGATAGAATAATATTTAAAAAGTAGGAAGTCCTTAATTATTAGATTAAGAGCTTCCTACTTTTTTATATAGATTTTAAATGAGCAAAACAAAGTGTAACTTATTTGTAATAAGGCTTTTTTTAAGGTATAATATTTGTAGAATTTGATTTAAATTTTAAAAAAATATTACATATTTAAAGATTTAAAGGGGGATATTATGCTAAAGAAGATAGAAAGCAGAAGAATACTAAGTCTTTCAGTAGCTGCTTTAATATCTTTTAATACATTCGGAAGCGTATTTGCTGAAGGTGTTATAAAAGAAGATATTAAAGAACCAGTAGCTATTGAAGTGGAAGATAAAAGTATTGATAAAGAAATAAAGGTTAACAAGGTTTTAGATAATGTAGATAATAAACAAGCAGGAGAGACCAAACAACTAGAAACAAAAGATCAGAAAGAATTAAAGCCAGAAGTGATAAAAGAGAACCCTCAAGAAGCTGAAATAAAGGATGAAACAGAAGAAATAAACAATGAGAAGCCAGAAACAGGGGAAGTTCAAGAAGAATCTCCAGTTACTTTAGAAGAAGAAGTTATTGATGAAACAGTTTTAGATAAGTTTGTTATAGAGGGAAACGGACTAGCTAAAACTAAGCATACTCTAAAGGCGGAAGCTAGAAGCAGAAACAAGGTTCTTTATAAGTTTTTTATAAAAGACTTTAAAACTAATAAGTGGACTGTGATTCAAGACTACAGTGAAAAGAATACTGCTGATTGGACACCATCTGCAAATGGAAAGTATCAGTATGGAGTTCATATCAAGGACAGCATGAGCGAGCTAGAGAGAGAGACTCATAGATATGTAAGCTTTGAAATTGCAGACTTAAAGCCGGCAGTTCTTGAAAGATTTGTTATAGAAGGAAGTAGCAAGATAAATACTCCTCATACTTTAAAGGCTTATGCAAATGCTTCAAACCAAGTCCTTTATAAGTTTTTTATAAAGGATTTAAAAACAAACAAATGGACTGTTATACAAGACTATAGCGAAAAGAGCAGTGCTGTTTGGGTTCCAGAAGTTGATGGAAGCTATTGGTATGGAGTCCATATAAAAGATAGTATGAGCAAGCTGGATAAAGACAATCATAAGTACGCACCTATAAAAATAGAGCCTATAGACCCTGCAGTACTTGAAAACCTAACTATAGAGGGAGTATTAGAAGCTAAAACTCCTCAAACTATTAAAGCTCAGGCTAAGGCTGAAAATGGAGTGCTCTACAAGTTTTTTGTAAAAGATTTAAAGACAAACAAGTGGGAAATGATCCAGGACTATAGTGATAAAAACAGTGTTACCTGGATTCCAAGTGTTGCCGGAAACTATCAGTATGGAGTTCATGTAAAAGATAGATTGAGCAAGAAGGATAGGGACAGTCATAAGTATAGTCCTGTAAAAATAAGTCAATTAAAACCGGCAGAGATAGTCAGCTTTACTATTGAAGGAAGCGGTTATGAAAAAACTAATCATACCCTAAGGGCAAGTGCCGAGGGAAGAAATGACGTGTTGTATAAGTTTTTTGTAAAAGAAGTTAAAACAAATCGATGGGTTATGATCCAGGACTATAGTGTGAAAAACACAGTAAACTGGAAACCAACTGCAATAGGACAGCATGAATACGGAGTTCATGTAAAAGATAAGTTAAGTGACAGAGATAAAGACAACCATCTTTATAAACCATTTACTGTAAATCCGCCTGTTTAATATAATACTAGTAATTACGGAGATACGCTTGAACAAGCTCTGGCTAAACAAGTAGGACAAAACACTATAAGCAAGGGCGGCAAATGGGTAAAGGCAACTGGTGATGAAATAAAACAATATTTAGATCCAAATAGATTTCTTCAGTTTGCTCCTAAAGCTTCAGATGTAAGATTTACTGAAGGAACGGTAACGTCTGAAACTTTAAATATGAGAAGTGGACCTTCTGTAAATTATGATATAGTGGGAAAAACCAGCAAGGGAAGAGTTCATGAGATAATAGATCAGTCAAGTGGCTGGTATCTGATAGAATCTGACGGTGTCCGAGGATGGGTTTCGGGTTCTTATCTTTCCTTTAAAGAGACCGATAAGGGGGAAGCAAATCATCTTATATCTCTGGAGATTACTGCCAGCGGATTAAGTGTAAGACAGGCTCCTAATGCTACAAGTCCTATTTTAACTACAGTAAATAGTGGAAGTGTGTATGTGGTTTTAGAAACTCGCGGTAACTGGTATCAAATAAATGCTGGTGGAAAAGTGGGCTGGGTATCGGATGAATTTATAAAGCTTATAAATGATGTTCCAAGAGAGATGTATCAGTTCATGGTTCTTTCAGGGCAAAGTGGTGTAAGTCCGGCTGTGATGAATAAAGAACTAAGGGGAATGGGTATACTTGAAGGAAAAGGTGCTGCTTTTATTGATGGATCTAAGAAATATAATGTCAATGAATTGTATCTTATGGCTCATGCTTTTCTAGAAACAGGTAAAGGAACTTCCAGACTTGCTAAGGGAATCTTAGTAGATAAGGTAGACGGAAAAGCCGTAGAACCTAGAATAGTTTATAATATGTATGGAATAGGGGCTATTGACTCAAATCCTATACAAGGTGGTACAGAAAGAGCTTATAAAGAGGGATGGTTTACACCAGAACTTGCTATAACTGAGGGTGCTAACTGGATATCAAAGAACTATATAAACAATCAAACTTATAAACAAGATACTCTTTATAAGATGAAGTTCAATCCAGTAAAACCGGGTACTCATCAATATGCAACAGATATTGCTTGGCCTGTTAAGCAGACCAGACAAATTGATCTTATGATGGAAGTTGCTAGAAACACTGAAGGCGTAATATTAAGATTTGATATACCAAAATATAGATAAAGAAAAAGGCTTAGGAAATTTCCTAGGCCTTTAGTTTTGGGTCTAGCTTAGTTGTAGTAGTTTTTTAGATATGCTATAATAATTGTATTATTTAAAAAGTGTAAATTCTAAACAAGATAAATCATTAGAAGGAGATTAAATATATGGAAAATAAAAAATTATGTGTAGTGGGCTTAGGTTACATAGGTCTTCCTACTAGTGCAATGTTTGCAACTCACGGATATCAAGTCCATGGAGTAGATTTAAATGAAAAAGTTGTAGATGCTTTAAATGAAGGAAAGATAGTTATAGAAGAGCCTTATCTAGATATACTTGTTCAAGCAGCAGTAAGATCAGAGCATTTAAAAGCTGATACTAAGCCCTGTGAGGCCGATGCTTTTATCATAGCAGTTCCAACTCCTATGACAGAAGATAAATCAGCAGATATGTCTTATGTTATATCAGCTGCAGAGATGATACTTCCATACTTAAAAGAGGGAAATGTAGTAATACTCGAGTCAACTTCCCCTACTGGAACAGTTGAAAATATTCTGGTTCCTATTCTTGAAAAATCTGGTCTTAAAATTGGAGAAGAACTTTTCGTAGGTCACTCTCCAGAGAGAGTACTTCCTGGAAAAATACTTTGGGAATTGGTAAATAATGACCGAATAGTAGGAGGAATAAATAGAATATCCGCCGAAAAAATAAGAGATATCTATAGAATATTTGTTAACGGAGAAATTTTTTTAACGACGGCTACAACGGCTGAAATGTGCAAGATGATGGAGAATACTTATAGAGATGTAAACATAGCGCTTGCAAATGAACTTGCTAAAATATGTGAAAAAACAGGAATAAATGCATGGGATGTTATAAACCTAGCTAACAAGCATCCAAGGGTAAATCTGCATCAGCCAGGACCAGGGGTGGGAGGACATTGCTTGGCAGTTGATCCTTGGTTTATAGTTGAGAAAAATCCTGAATTAGCACATATTATAAAATTATCCAGAGAGACAAATGAAGGAATGCCTGAGTTTGTTGTAGAAAAGATAAAGACGATAGTTAAGGGGATAAAAAAGCCTAAGATTGCAATACTGGGAGTAACTTATAAGCCTAATATCGATGATATGAGAGAGAGTCCTATCATGGAAATTGTGCATCTCTTAAAAGAAGAGGGAGTAGAAGTTAGTATATTTGAGCCTCATGTTGAGATTGAAGAGTTTAAAGATATGAGTCTTTTAGAAGTTTGTAGAGATTCAGACCTAGCAGTTTTAGCTGTAAACCATGATGCGTTTAATGATCTGCCATTTGCGGATATAAAAAGGGTTATGAAGAACGGCAATATATTGGATACTAGAAACTTTTTAGATGGAGATAGTCTTAAGAGCCTTGGATTTAATTATTATCTGCTTGGAAATGGTGGAAATTAAGGAGTGATTTTGTGAAAAAAGTTAAGGTACTTAGCATTTTTGGAACTAGACCTGAAGCTATAAAGATGGCACCTTTAGTAAAAGAACTGGAGAAAGACGATAGAATAGATAGTTTTGTCTGCGTAACAGCCCAGCATAGGCAGATGCTGGATCAGGTCTTAGAGATATTTGATATAAAACCTGATTTTGATCTTGATATTATGAAGGACAGACAGACCATTACTAGTATTACTACTAGGAGTTTAGAAGGACTAGAAGGCGTTATAGAAGACCTAAACCCTGATATAGTACTAGTTCACGGAGATACATCTACTACCTTTGCAGGAGCTCTTGCAGCCTTTTACAACAAGGTAAAGGTAGGGCATGTTGAGGCAGGTCTTCGTACTTATGATAAGTACTCTCCTTATCCAGAAGAGATGAACCGTGTTTTAACTGGAAATATTGCAGATATACATTTTGCGCCTACAAATAATAATAAGGAAAATTTATTAAAAGAAAATATAAGCAAAGATATATTTATAACTGGAAATACAGTTATAGATGCTCTTGATTATACTGTTGATAAGGAATATGAATTTAAAGATGAAGTTTTAAAAGATATAGACTTTTCTTCAAGTAAATATATACTATTAACCGCTCATAGAAGAGAAAATCTGGGTCAGCCTCTGGAGAATATCTGCACGGCTGTAAAGAGACTGGTTGAAGAAAATGAAGAGATAAATATAATTTATCCTATGCATTTAAATCCTAAGGTTCGTGAAACTGCTAGAGCGATTCTTGGAGATCTAGATAGAGTTAGCTTGATAGAGCCTCTTGATGTTCTTGACATGCATAATCTTATGGATAGAAGTTTTATGATAATGACAGATTCAGGAGGGATTCAAGAAGAAGCCCCTTCTCTTGGAAAACCGGTACTTGTTTTAAGATCTGAAACAGAAAGACCAGAAGCAGTTGAATTTGGTACTGTAAAGCTTATTGGAACAGATGAAGAAATAGTCTATAAAGAAGCAAGCCTTCTTATAAGAGATGAAGATGAGTATAAAAAAATGGAAACAGCAGTAAATCCTTATGGAGATGGAAAAGCATCTAAAAGAATAGTAGACTTTTTACTCTATAGCTTTGGATTTGAAAAAAGCATGGAAGAGTTTATGAAGTAAAATGATGATAGGATTTAAATTTAAGAAATAAGGATTGCAAAACTATAAGATTATAAACCTATGAGATTATAAAACAAAAAAGCTTAAAAAAACAAGACATCCCAAGATGTCTTGTTTTTACTTTTATCTATTAGATAATAGTTTATTCTGTTTTAATATCATCATATATAAACTTACTTAGTGCAGCTGCATTGTCCTCTATAGTGTCAGGTACAATATAAGCTACTCCGTTTATAGTCTCTTCTAACAGGTGACTGTCAAGAGGAAGTCTGTATTTATCAACTTGATCGATACCTGATGTCAGTACAAAAGTTCCAAGTGAAAGTATTTCTTTTTTTGAAAGACTTGTAGTTACAAATGGAAGAGTAGTATTCAAAAGAGCTGGATATTTATTGATACCGGCTGTTAATCCCTTATGAATAACTTGCTCTAGGACAAATCTTTGTCTTTCAGTTCTTTCAAAGTCGCCGTCGCCTGTTTTTCTTATCCTAGAGTAGGAAACAGCCTGTCTGCCGTTTAAGGTCTGAAGTCCTCCTTCTTCAAGGTAACCTCCTGACTTTCCATCTTCTCTATTCATAAATCTGATTCCGTAGTTTGCATATTCAACTTCATTTTCTTTTACATTAATTTCAAGCCCACCAAGAGTATCTATAATTTTTTCTAGACCGAAAAAGTCAACTGTTGCAAATTCACGAATATTCATGTCAAAGTTTTGGTTTATAGTTTTTATAGCAAGTTCAGGGCCTCCATAGGAATGGGCATGATTTATTTTATCTTTTTTATAACCTGGTATTTCTACATAGGTATCTCTCATAATAGAAGTAAGCTTTATCTTTTTATGTACCTTATCAAGACTTGCTACTATAATAGTATCAGATCTTCCGCCGTTTACTGCTTCTGGTTCATCTAATCCGAATAAGGCTATATTGAGAACGTCTTTATGTTCAAATACATCTTCTTTTATTCCAAGTTCTTCATCATCTCTAGGTATTTCAACGCTTTCTACCTTATTTAGTGTGTTGTATGCATAAGTGATTCCGATTCCTATAACTACAAATATAAATAGGGAAGTTAAAAATACTCTAAAAAAACTTCTTCTTTTCTTTCTTCTTCCATTTCTTTTTTTGGGACTTTTTTCTGACATAAGTTTCCTCCTTAAATTCAATAAAAAATAATTCATAGAATATATTATACCACATATGAAGTGAATAATAGCAAGAAAAACAAAAAATGAACATATTAATCTTATTTGAAATCTGTGGACTTCAAATGATAAAAAAATTGAAGATAAGTATAAAATTATAATTGAAGATAAATATAATTTTATAGAAGATAAATCTGAAATATGATATGATTCACCTAGATGTATTTTATAAAAAAGGTGAGGAGAAGAGATAGATGAGTTTATATGAAGATATAAGAGATAAAAAAGAAAAAATTGCAATCATCGGACTTGGTTATGTTGGAATGCCTCTTGCGGTAGCTTTTTCTAAAAAAGTAGATGTAATAGGGTTTGATTTAAACAGAGAAAAGATTGAACTCTATAAAAGAGGAATTGATCCTACAGAAGAAGTCGGAGATGAAGCAATAAAACAAGCGAAAGTTGATTTTACTTTTGAGGAAAAAGATATAAGAGCTGCTAAGTTTCATATAGTTGCAGTGCCGACACCTATAAACCAGGATAAAACTCCTAATCTTTCACCAGTTGAAGGAGCAAGTAAGACAGTGGGAAGAAACTTAACCAAGGGTTCTATTGTAGTTTATGAATCCACAGTTTATCCAGGAGTTACAGAAGATATCTGTATTCCTATTCTTGAAAAAGAATCAGGACTTAAGTGCGGAAGAGATTTTAAAGTTGGATATTCTCCTGAGAGAATAAATCCAGGCGATAAGGTAAATACACTTGAGAAGATTATAAAAATTGTAGCTGGTATGGATGCTGAAAGTTTAGATACAATAGCAGGGGTTTATGAGATTATAATTGAAGCTGGAGTTTATAGGGCTAGTTCTATAAAGGTTGCAGAAGCAGCTAAAGTAGTTGAAAATAGCCAGAGAGATATAAACATAGCATTTATGAACGAACTTGCTATGGTGTTTGATAAGATGGGGATAGACAGTAAAGATGTAATAGATGCTATGAATACCAAGTGGAATTCACTGGGATTTCATCCGGGTCTTGTAGGAGGGCACTGCATAGGAGTTGATCCTTACTACTTCGTATATGAAGCAGAAAAGTTAGGCTATCACAGCCAGATAATTCTTGCCGGAAGAAAGATAAATGATAAGATGGGCGAGTTTATAGCTAGCAATATAATAAAGAAACTTGTTCGTGCAAATAAGGTTGTAAGACAATCTAAAGTTTTGATACTGGGACTTACATTTAAGGAAAACTGTCCTGACAGTAGAAACTCTAAGGTAGTAGATATAGTTGAAGCTTTAAAGGAATACAATATAGAGCCTGTTATAGTTGATGATAGAGCAGATCCGGCTGATGTAAGAGCTGAGTATGGTCTAGAGCTTACACCTTTAAAAGATGTAAAAGATATAGACTGTTTAGTTCTTGCAGTGGCTCATGATGAATTCAAAGAGATGGGCATGGAGAAAATGGAAGGATTATTCGGAGATTTTCCAAATGGGGAAAGAGTAGTTATAGATGTTAAGAGTATATTAGACAAAGAAAAGTTTGAAGAAAAAGGCTACAGTTACTGGAGACTATAAACTATGGAGAGATTCATAGTTTTTTCTTTGCATAAAAGTTCCTTCTTCGGGTATAATATATAAGTAATACATATTTAATAAGAGGTTAAGGGAGGTATAAAGAAATGAGAGATTTACTTAAAA
>NZ_JARIEF010000043.1 GCF_029266915.1 Tissierella sp.
ATTAAATCTGGGTCCCGTTTTTTACTATATTGGCTAATCTATTCATTTAAGGCTCTAAATTCATAGCCTTGAGCCTTTAAATATTCTATTATTTGAGGAAGAGTCTCTACTGTAGTTTCCTTTCCATAAGTGTCATGCATCAAGACTACCAATTCTTTTTGTCCTCTTGCAGTTTCTTTAAGTCTTGCAATGAGCTTCTTAGAAGATACATGAGCTGCTTCAGAGTCTCCGTTTAATGCATTCCAGTCATAGTTCCTATAACCTTTATCCATTGCAGCTTTTCTGAAATTTGCTTTATTATTTCCTGAAGAACCTCCTGGAAATCTTAATAGAGTGGTGTTAAAATCTTTTCCTAAGATGTTTTTCAGTACCCTATCAGTTTTGTCCAATTCGCCTAAAAAATTATTTACTTTAGAATACAAATAATCGTATCTATGAGAATAACTATGATTTCCTATAGAATGTCCTTTTTCATGAATGGTTTTTAAAATAGAAGGCTGCTTTTCAGCCATACTTCCCAAGACAAAAAAGGTAGCTTTTATATTGTAATCATCCAATATTTTTAGAATCTTAGGTGTATTAGTCTTGGAAGGACCGTCATCAAAAGTTAAATAAGCTATCTTTCCCTTAGCTGTATCGCTTGGGAGACCATTTTTTAGAGATTCAAGCAGGGCTGTTCTTGTATTTATATCATAAATGCCATTGTTCTTTAAATTAGAATGTCTTTTTTGAAAATTTAAAACTGCAGATCTTGTTCCAGGGCCATAGCTACCATCTAGGGATAGTTTATAGCCTAATTTTCTTAATACTATCTGCAGATCTTTAACATCAGAACTCTTTTCTAAGTATTTTAGAGTTCTGCCTGGGAGTCTTATAGCTTCTGCCTTGGGCTTGTCCTTTTCTTTATCATGGCTAGCCTCTTCGCTCTTATGGGGTTTTTTGGATATATCGCTGAGAGTCTTTTCCATAACAGCTCGTGTGCTAGGACCATAAAGACCATCGTTTTTTAAACTGGAATGTTTCTTTTGAAAAGCCAACACAGCTGACCTCGTTCCCGGTCCATAGATTCCATCTGCTGATATTTTATATCCCAGTTTGTTTAAGGCGGATTGGAGTTCTTTCACACTGGAGCCCCTTTGCATATAGGATAAATTTCCGCCAGGCAATCTGGCTGCATAAACAGTACTTCCTGTATAAGAAAACACCAGGAAGAAAGCTAATAACAATATAGAAAATCTAAATTTAGTTTTCATTTAAATCATCTCCCTTTTAATATATATACCCCGTAAAAAAACTTATAAAATTACAATAAAGTTACGATTTTTCTGATGCCCTTAGAATCCGGCTGATTTGATTTGGGCCTTTAAAACACTCTCTTTCTATAGAGATATGCTCTATCATATTCGATAGATATATTTATAACTTTAATAAATGTAGAAAGACAAACTAACACCTCAACTCACGACTCAATGGTTAAACTATTTCATATAGCTAACAAATATATCTTAATAACTGATATAATAGAATAAATAAAAATATGGATTAATAGTCTATAGATTTGTGCTTAATAAATAAAAAGATAAGAGGTGAGTAGATGAATATAAAGGGACTCAAGATAAAAGATATAGATATCTTTTCAATGATTTTGTCGGGAGTAGTTTACCTAGTTCTTGGTATAATATTTTTAACTCAAAAATCTATACTACTTTTTGCCGTAAAAAACCTTCTAAATCTTTTAGTTATTCTCTTTGCTGGAAGCGGATTTTTCCAGTTGCTGGGTTTTACTCCTCTTAAGAGGAAAAGACTCACTTCAGCGTCCAAGCTGATTGGATTTTTAATCAATATGGGTTTTGCGGGTGTAATATATTTTAAGCCCCAACTTATAGTGGGCATACTTCCTATCTTTTTTGGAATTTATGCTGTTTTCAGTGGTATTATTAGATTTCTGACCTATCTTCAGTACAAGGAGAATGATGTAGCTAGAAGATTCTTAGTCTTATTTGCGGCCATAATGCTATTTGTTATGGGTATTATTATAATTGTTCATCCACTGGATTCAATATTGCCGATTTCAAATATTATAGGAATATTTTTTATTCTTTATGGCAGTTCGTTTATTATAGATTCTATATTGGATTTCTTGCCTAAAGAGACTACAGATTCTTTTAAAAGGAGGATTAGAATAAACCTACCTGTATTTATGGTTGCTCTTGTTCCCCATAAAATGTTAATGAAGATTAATAAAGCCTTTGAAACTGAAGATATAAAGCCAGAAGACTTGGTAGCATATAAGGAAAATATTCCATATGATTTAGAAGTGCTTATACATGTAACTGAAAAAGGCTTTGGAATGCTGGGGCATGTAGATATTTATTTTGAAGGAAAACTTATGACATACGGAAGTTATGATGAAAAAACTTATAGATTAAATGGATTAATATCTGATGGTATCTTTGTAGAATCTCCAAACAAAGACGATTATATTAGATTTTCTCAAAAACATATGGGAAAAACCTTATTTGGATTTGGTTTAAAATTAAATGAACAACAAAAAGATAGGGTTAGAAGTGAAATAGCAGATATTCATAAAAACTTATATAGATGGAAACCTCAAAGTGAGCTAGATCAAGAGAAGGGGTTTATTCCTGATAAGCCCAGGGAAGACTATGCAAGCATATTATATGATAATATAAAAGGAAAATATTATAAATTTAGAAAAGGGCCTTTTAAGACTTATTTTGGATTAAATACCAACTGTGTTCTCTTAGCAGATAAGATAGTTGGAAAGACTGGAATAGATATAGTAAAGATTCAGGGAATAATAAGTCCAGGAGCCTATTTTGAGTATTTTAATAAGGAATTTGCTTTAAAGGACAGTATAGTAATATCTAGAACTATATACTATGAAAATACTAAATAAATGGCGGTGGATATATGGATAAGAAAATAGTGTTAATCACTGGAGCAAATTCCGGCACAGGCAAGGCTTCTTCAATTGAACTTGCAAAACTTGGCTTTAAGGTAGTTATGATGTGTAGAAGCAGAGAAAGAGGACAAGCTGCTCTAATAGATGTAAAAGAAGAAAGCGGGAGCGATCAAGTAGACCTTATGATATGTGACTTAGCTAGCCTTGAAAGTGTAAGAGACTTCTGCCGAGAATTTAAAAACAAATATAACAGACTAGATGTGCTTCTAAATAATGCAGGAGTAATCCTACCAGGTCGTCATGAAACTAAGGATGGATATGAGCTTCAATTTGGTGTAAACCATCTGGGACATTTTCTTTTAACAAACTTACTTTTAGATCTAATAATAAAAAGTAGTCCTTCTAGGATAATAAATGTAGCTTCAGGAGGACATAAAGCGGGTAAAATTCATTTCGATGATATAAATCTTACTAAGGGATTTACCATGTCCAAGGCCTATGCCCAGTCAAAACTTGCCAATGTACTCTTTACATTCGAGTTGGCGAGGAGATTAGAAGGAAGCGGAGTAACTGTAAACACTCTTCACCCAGGGGCTGTAGGAAGCAATATAGCAGTAAACAGAGATACGGGATTTGGAAAAACTGTCTTAAGAATATTGAAGCCATTCTTTCAAACACCCAAAAAAGGTTCAGAAACTGCTATTTATCTTGCTACATCAACAGAGCTAGAGGGAATAAGTGGAGAATACTTTTATAAAAAGAAAATTGTAAAATCATCGGATCTTTCAAGAGATGAGAAGCTTGCAGAAAGACTTTGGAAATTGAGTGAAGAGATGGTAGGCTTATAACATAAAAGATAAATATTGAGATAAAAATATAAAGATAAAAAACAAAAATAAAAATATAATATAGGAGGAAATTATGAAAGGTTATTTAGCAAATGGACTATTTAGTATCGGTGACAGACTAGTAAATGAAATGATAGCAAAAGAAGTAAGAAAGGCACTAGAGGGAATAGACCTCTATCTTCCTCAGGAAAATGCAGCCATCAATGATAAGTCTGCTTTTGCAGATGCAGTTGCAATAGCAGGAGCCGATATGGATAAACTCAGCGAGAGTGATTTTTTAATAGCGGTTATAGACGGTGTGGAAATTGACAGTGGGGTTGCTGCAGAAATCGGAGCTTTTTATGCACAGGGGAGGCCTATATTTGCCCTTTACTCAGATGTTCGCCAGCAAGGAAGAGATAATGATAAAAAGATAAATGCCTTAATTAAGGATGGTACAGAAAATCAATTCATGTATAGGAATCTTTTTGTAATAGGACTTATAAAGAAATCAGGCGGAGGAGTTTTCTCAAATATTAAGGATCTAGTAGCAGCTTTAAAAGCTGAGATATAAAGCTGGACAAGATGGCTCTATAACAATAGTGTAAATTTGTAAAGATATTCAAATTTTATAATTAAAATTCAGATTTAAAGTTTACTACAAAATACTATGGAATTATCCATAAATTTAATAGTATAATTCAGGGGGGATTGTTTGAGCAGATATTTAATTGTCGTAGATGGAGGCGGAACTAAAACTGAGTTTTGTATTTCTGATATCAAGGGAAATCCTATAAAATCATATTTCAGAGGAACAACTAACTATAAGTCTGTAGGTTTGGAGGCCATGTCTCTAAATTTAAAACTAGGATTGAATGATATTTTAAGTGATCAAAGGATAAAATCAGAGGATATAGCTTATATAGTTTTTGGAATATCAGGTCTTGATTCCGATAAGGACTATAACAAGGTATTAAAAGAAATCCAGGCTCTCAATATCTCTAGTGAAAACTTTTACTTATGCAACGATGGCTTGCTTTCTTTTTATTCAGCTGCAGATAAGCCAGGAATCATAGTGGTTTCTGGTACTGGCTCGATAGTACTTGGAATAAATAGATTGGGACTTATAAATCGATCAGGAGGGTGGGGCTATCCATTTAGCAGTTTGGGATCAGGTTTTTATATCGGAAATGAACTACTTAAAAAAACCTTGCTCTATTGTGATGGGAACTACCCTTATTCAAAGCTATTTCAAAAAGTGAAAGATTATTATCGAATAAAAGAATTTAAAGATTTGCCTTACCGGATTACAGATATTACAAACTACTATGAAATAGCGGATGCAAGTAAAATAGTAACTGACAACTCAAATAAAGATGAACCACTTGCAATGGAAATTTTAAATCAAGCAGCTGCCTATCTGTCGTTAGATGTCAAAAATGTATATCAAAAATTTAGTTTTGAAAATGAAGACAAAATAAATATAGTTTTTTCAGGAGGAACGCTTGAAGGAAAACTGTATAGTGATATGCTAGAAGCCAAAATAAAAGAAGAATTAAGGGCAGATAATATTAAGTTTATAAAGCAAGAAAGCTCTCCCGCAAAAGGAGGCATAAAATTTGCTAAAAAATTATATGAGCAAAACAAGTAGAAAATCTATAAAAATAAAATATATTAAAGAAGGAGCATAATAATGAGAAGGCGTGACAGGGAGATGGATAAAGAATTTGGATTTAAGATTATTGATTGTTCAAGATATGGTGTTCTGTCTATGATAGATAAAGAAAACCTTCCTTACGGTCTGCCTCTTTCCATGGTAAGAGATGGAAATGCTATATATTTTCATTCTGCTAATGAAGGAAAGAAGGTTGAAGTTCTAAAGACAAATTCAAAAGTAGCTATAACTTTTGTAGGAGAGGTAAGGGTACCTGAGAACTATAGCTATGACGAGCTGGAAGCTATGAAGGATGATCCTTCTAAAGCAGTTAAATTTATAAGTAGTGTCTTTACCACTGAGTTTGAATCAGCTTTAGTAAAGGGCGAGGCTGAAATTATAGAAGATGAAGAAGAAAAGATCTATGCTATGAAGCTTATATGTGAAAAATATACTCCCAGCAAGATGGAGTATTTTAGTGCAGCTATAGGAGCGGGTATCTCTAGAACTAGGGTATATAAGATAGAAATCCAAGATATAAGTGCTAAAAGAAAGAAGTATGATGAAAAAGGAGTAGAAATGAAATGGGGAAGAATAGATTAGTCTATTCTTCCCTTACTTATAAGTAAAACTTTTAATCTTAGTTAAAATTTTACTGCTTAAATAATTTTACTAAAAAGCTAGTAGATTTTAAACTATCTTTGTGCCGTGAACTTCTTTTACTCCAGTAGCTTTAACTATATCTCTGTAGTTATCTCGAGTTACCGATCCGCCTGCAAGGATGTTAATTCTACCAGCGGCGTAGTCTACAAGTTCTTTTAATTGTGTTAAATTATCCTCCGCCTTACCCCCACCGCCTTTAGTTAGCACTCGATTTACTCCTAGGTCTATAAGTTTGTCAAGTGCCTGCTTTTGATCTGCTATTTCATCAAAGGCCATGTGAAAGGTGACATTCATAGTTTTAGCAGCTTCAACCAATCTTTTTACAGCTTCCTCATCAATAGTATTATCTGCTTTTAAAGCTCCTATTACGACTCCTTCAATGTTTAAAGACCAGCAAGCGTCTATATCATCCTCCATAATCTTAATTTCCTCTTCACTAAAGACAAAATTGCCGCCCCTAGGTCTTATTATAGGAAATATAATAGCCTCAAGTTTTTCCTTGGCCATCTTTATAGTTCCAAGGCTTGGAGTTGTGCCTCCAACACTTAGATTGTCACACAGTTCTATCCTATCTGCTCCAAGTTCATCCACTCTTTTAGCTTCTGAAAAACTATCTACACATGCTTCTTTTAAAATATCCATATTATCTCCTCCTGATAATTTATAGATACCCATTTTAATATATTAAAGTTACCACTTCATAGTCTTTAAAACTATAAAGTGATATAATTAGCTTAATAATTTAAAGAGGGGGACGATTATGTTTACTTTAGCTAGAAAGATAGATTTTTCTTATATGACCAATAAAGTTATATTGGCAATCGCGGCCTTGGCAGCTTTTGCAGGTTACTTGGTTACAAGAGATATAAAGTCAGGAATTTATATAGGTATGGGGGTATTTCTTACCTGGGCAATAGCAAGAGAGGTAGATCCAAAGCACGATTATTCAGCATTTGCCTGCGTTACTATAAGTCTGGTAAATCTTTTTTACTATGAAAAGATAAATCTTTTAGTTCTTTTTTGGATAGTTCTAGTTCTTAGGATGTTAAATGGAATAACGGGAAAAGATTTAACACTAGTAGATATCATTTCAGTGTTGGGCTTGAGTATCTATATGTCAATAAATTTAAAAAACAGTATCTATATGGTTCCATTTATAAGCGCTATCATGTCGCTCAATAAGTTTGATAAAAAGACCAAGTTTACCACAGCGGCCTTTATAGTATCGCTTGGTATTTTCCTCTTGGAGAGTTTTTACTTTAAAATATTTGAGTTTCAGGTCATCGATTTTTCAAGCAAGATAAATATAGCTGTAATAGCAGGCTCTTTTTTGTTTAGTGTATGGATAAACTTTATTAGCATTAAAGATTTAAAGGATGATCTGGGCAATCCGGCTGAAGAAAGAAGAATAAGGGCAGCTCAGATGCTCTTTAGCAATATAGTTCTTCTACTACTTTTATTTGCAGGAATAAACTTAAATAACTTGATAATATATATTTCAATAATGCTTGGAATTATAACTTATTCGTTTATAGACAGATAAAATATGGTAAGTAAAACTTATAAGTCCTATGGTGAAAACAGAGTTATAAATCTGTAAAAGAGAACTGGGATAGAAGAAAATTAAGGGTATAGGATTGATGAAAGGGCTAAAATAATACTCCAAAGATTTACCTAGGAAGAATAAGGAGGGAAAGAATTGACCATATATAAAAACATGGCGGACTATTACCAAGCGATATTTCCGGTTGGAAAAAAACTGGATTTTCTAAAAGAGGGATTTAAAGGAAAGAAGAATCTTCTAGATATCGGCTGTTCTGATGGAAGAGTGGCAGAAGCGCTAAGCCAGGAAGGCTTTGAACTAGAAGCAATTGATCTAAACGAAGACATGGTAAGGGTAGCGAAAGAAGTCAGTAAGGCTGGCAGCGGCTTTAGTGTAAGTCAAGTTGATATGACCCAAGTAGATGGATACTTTTTAGAGTCTAGTATCGATGGCATATACTGCATAGGAAACACACTAGTTCACCTAGATTCTTATGAACTTATAGAAGAAACTATAAAGGCTTTTAAAAGGCTTTTAAATAAAGACGGCAAACTGATAATACAGATATTAAACTATGACTTTATCTATGATAATTCTATAAGAGAACTGCCCTTGATAGAAAATGACAAGATAAAATTTAAAAGAAAGTATGAGCTGGAAGAGGGAAATGTAGTTTTCTCTACAAAACTTCTGATAAAAGAAAGTGGTCAAGAGTTTAAGGCCAGTGTAAATTTATATCCACTTAGAAAATCAGAACTAGAGAGAGCCCTAAAATCAGCAGGCTTTAATAGCATTAGCTATTACGGAGGTTTTGATGGTAAGGACTTTAGTGAAAAGGGGTTGCCTTTAATAGCGGTAGCAAAATCTATAAGGGAGGAACTTCCCAGCATACATTGCTAGTTTTCTCTCCTACAAGAAAACTCAGAAGGTTAAAGGATTTATAGATTATGATGATAAAACGATTACTTTGATTGGAAAACAATTAATTAATCTCAAGGTTTAGGAAATTAATTAAAATTTATGTATTTAAAATATTAAGATTGCTATATAAATATAACATTATAACTATAAGATTTATATGGGAGGTTCTATGAAGTTTACAGCTAAAGAGATAAAGAATACAAGCTACAGATATATAGATTTGCAGGAACATTTTAAAGAGATAAGAGATTATCCAGAAGATGAAGAAGCTGGACTTGGTTTTTATAACTTTGAGATGCTTTTTGAAGATGAAAAAGAAATCTTATTTGCTATAAAAAACACCTATAGGTCAGATATCTATATTTTAGATCTAGCAACATTTGAATGTAAAAGCCAAGGAAGTATAGAGAGCTATAATCCAACTGAAGGAGATTCTCTATATCTTAGGGGAATAAGTATGGAGAAGATATACTTTGATTATAGGGCAAATGATCAGGAATATGTAAATGGAGTTTATTGCTGCCTTGAAAAAAGAATAATAGATAGATTTCAAGGAGCAAGTGATTATGATTATCTTTATCTGACAGATAGATATTATATAAAATCTAAAGATGCATTTTACTGGGATGAAGAAAAAGATCAGTGGAACTTAGATGCTGAGCTGGACCGAGTTTATCTTTATGATCGAATTGAAGAGAGAGATTTTGAAATATTTGATGAAAAGATAAAAAACAGCTATCACACTAGCAGTAATCACTTTGTTCGGAGATATAAAGATGAGGAATACCTTTTAAATTTTCCATTTAGAAGAGATCCCGAGGATGTTGAAGATATGATAAGAGAATCTTATATAGAAGAAGTAATGAATGACCCTAAAGAGATTTCTTATATAAAACTTGACGAGTTTGCAGAGACTATAAAGCTCGGTGAGGATATTCCCTTCAAAACACTAACATCTTGGAAGGAAATAAGCATTTTAAAGCCATATTTTTATTTTAACTATACTTCAAAGTCTCTGGATTTTTCCATATATAATTTAAAAAATAGAACTATAGAGGTTCTAAGACCGGTATTTTCTGACCTTGGAATAAGGCTTGAATCTCTAGTAACAAAAAGTTACGCTCATTTAAAAAGCGCCATGAATGTAACATATATAGGTAAGGAGACTATCCTGGCTCATAAAGATTATGAAACGGAGATACTATCTCCAATAAATAAAACTATAAAACATTCCAGAAAAGAGACTTTAATTGATTTTAATGAAAATTATTATCTTATAAATGGCTGGGATGAGGATGAAGATGGAGAAAACTTTAAAGAATATACTATAGTTTTAGATGGGAGTGAAAAAGAAATAGCCCGGCTTGATGGATATTTCTTAAAACTTGAGCATGAGGATATTTTAATAAAGATTTAAAGGGACCTATTTTTCTCCCTAGATATTATTTGCTAGAAGATTGGGTATAATATTATTGATATAAAATATGATACTCAAAGGAGAAAACAAAATGAAAAAAAGTAAAATGTTATTTATAGCACTTGGTTTATCTATAACTTTGATGGCGGGTTGTACTACAAATGGAGCAGAAGATCCAAAACCGGAAGAAGGAAAGAATCCACCTATAGAGGGCGAGCATGATATGGTTCATGATGATTCTGGAGAAATTCCAGCGGGTCTTAAAGAAGCGGAAGCTCCTACTTACAAAGTGGGTGACAATGCAAAGATTCTTACAGATCATATGGAAGGCATGGAGGGTGCAACTGCTACTGTTGTTGGAGCTTTTGATACTGTAGCATATGAAGTTTCATATAATCCTACAAATGGAGATCCAAGAGAAGAAAATCATAAGTGGGTAATTCATGAAGAAATAAAAGAGGCAGGAGCAGAGCCTCTAAAAGCTGGTGATGAGGTAGTTATTGAAGCTAGCCATATGGAAGGTATGGAAGGGGCAACTGCTACTATAGAATCTGCAAAAGAAACTACAGTTTATATGATAGATTATGAGCCAACTACTGGTGGAGAGAAAGTTAAAAATCATAAATGGGTAACTGATAGTGAGTTGTCAGCAGAGTAAATTATATATAAAAGACATAAAGCCTACTTTAAGCTTTATGTCTTTTATATTTTGCTCATTAATTATATTACAGAACTTTAGTATTGATTTATTATATTGTAAGGTTTTAGATTTATTTGATTTTACTGCTGTATATAGTTTGGTTAAATTCTTTATTGTAGTTGATTTTTTTTATCTTAAGTTCTAAATCTTCTCCCCTAGCTTTAAATTCAACAGTTCTGCTTCTAAGAATTTTTTTGCCTTCTTCTGCTTCTACTATCTTATCAAATGTTTCATCTAGAGTTCTTTCATTTCTAATATCTTTTCCGTCTATATTTAAAAATAAGCTTGTAAGAAAGACATCTTCTTCGCTAGTAATATTTATATAGGTATTTCCCTTATCTTCATAGACCTTGTTTATAGTTATATGACGTCCTAAGACATCTATAGTTTTAGGAAAAGTTCCGTCGTTTAAGTCTACTTTTTCATCTATATCTTCAGTTACAATTAAGCTCTTTAGTACTAGTTCTAGCTCTTTAGTACCTTCTGGAAGGGTATCAAAAGATTTATGGAAGTAGGAACCTTTTAGATTGGTACTGCTTCCTCCGCTCTGCCAAGCTATTTCTTTGCCATCAGCTAAAAGCTGGAGCTCTATTTCATCAAAATATATTCTCTCTTCTTTTAAGCTATCAAGGGCAAGGTCAAATATACTTTGAAAACTTCCCTTTACAAGGGTACTGATTGGGGAAGCTATTAGACTATGAAATTCTATAGCCCTATCATCTAATTTAATGGTTTTATCTATTGGAAACTTTATGCTCTGGCCAATTGCTTGATTTCTGTCGAGTTTAAAGTCTATTTCTCCATAGCTTTCTAAAGCCGGATTATAGAGTGATAATTTAATAGTCTTTTCAAAGAATTTAGGAGCGTTATAAGATGCAACCCACTTCATCTCTCTTCCATCATCACTTAGCTGGCCCTCGCCTCCTCCAGAATAGTTTGATGCCAGACTCTCTAAGCTAACACTTATATCCCGGGGGCTAGGATTGCCAGGTGCTTTTTTATTATCAATAGTATAGAAAGCGACTATATTGTTATCATCCAGCATTATTCCATCTAGTGTTACCCTGATTCCGTCTTTAAAAGTATAAGACTTATCTATGGTCTGACCGCTGCCTAATTCATTTAAGTCTTTCAAGGTGCCGGTCATAACACTTTCATAGTCGATGATTTTCTTTCCATAGTAACTTATGGCGTCTGCATTATATCCTATAAAGAAGAGAGCTAGAGCTGCTGCAAGGATTAATCCTTTATGATTGGATCGCCTTTTTTTAGTCTTTACTCCGTCTAAACTCATCTTAAGTCTTGCTTCTAATTCATCGGGTACTTCTAAGTTATCTAATTCTATTTTAGCTTTTTCGAGTTCCTTATCTATATTTTTCATATCTATTTTCTCCTTCCATAGTTTCTCTTAGAGTTTTCATGGCTGTATTTATTCTGGATTTTACCGTCCCAAGAGGAATCTTAAGGAGGGATGCTATTGAATCATAATCCAGATCTAGAATAAATTTCAGCCGGATAACTTCACTGTGTATTGGTTTTAAATGGGCGAGATAGTTTTCTAAAACCATTTTATCTTCCAAACTATTATCTAGTTGGTAGGAAACTTCTTCCTGCTCTTTTATAGTTTCTATAGAAATAGTTTTTTTATTCATCTTGAGCAGCTTTTTACAAGTATTGACCAAGATTGTCTTGCTCCAAGAATAAAAAGCTTCATCTTTTTTGAGTGTATGAACCTTTTCATAGACAATAACTATCATATCCTGCATAGCGTCCAGGGCATCTTCTTGATTTTTCATATATACATAAGCCAATTTATAGTATTCTGATTTCTGATTCATTATTAGAGTTATGAGTGCTTCTTTATCTCCTTTTTTAGCTCGCTTTATTAAAAGTTTTTCTTCCATGTTTTCACCTCTTCTATATGTAAGAGTATTATAACAGTAAAAAAGTTCATTTAATCTTGAATTATTTAATATATTTTTTTCTAAAAATTAACTTTGTTTAAGAAATACTTAAAAATAACCTTCTATGAAAGGAAAAGAGCCTTTCATAAGTCACTTCTTATTTTAAGTATTTTTTTGATCTTTCACTAGAATTTGATAGTTATAGATGTCGTTTTTGTTAAGTTGAAATATTATGGAAATGGGTATATAAGTGGTATATGTATGATTATAGGAGGTTGGAATAGGATTTGAAAGAAAGATCTTTATTGCTTGAAGGAGATATAAAGAAGACCTTTTTTAAATATTTAATTCCAAGCGTGGGCGGGATGCTTGGCACATCACTTTACGTTCTTGGAGATACGATGATAGTTGGAAGGGCTCTTGGAGCGGCTGGGCTTGCTGCGCTGAACATATCTATTCCACTAAATAATGTGTTTAATGGCATGGGGCTTCTTTTTGGTATAGGAGGAGCTACAGCTCTTTCAGTGAATAAGGGAAGAAAAGATGAAGAAGGACTCAATGATATATTTTCAAAGTCGATGATAATGGCATTTATTGTAGGTCTTATCTTAACTTTAATTAGGATATTTTTTCTGGATAAACTTTCCTATATGATGGGAGCATCTAGCAGCACCATAGTTATGGTTAAGGATTATCTAGGGGTTTTAATGAGTTTTTCTATATTTTTCCTGCTCAATGTTTGTCTGACGGTATTTGTCAGAAATGACGGAGCTCCCAAACTTGCCATGGCGGGCATGCTAACGGGAAGCATTATGAATGTCTTGCTTGATTATATCTTTGTATTCAAGTTTGGCTGGGGCATGGCTGGAGCTGCTTTTGCAACGGGACTTTCGCCTGTTATAGGACTTTCTATCCTAAGCACTCATTTTATAAGCAAAAAGAATAAGATTAAGTTTATAATTCCTAAAACAGATTTTGCTATTATAAAAAGGATACTAGTTAACGGGGGTTCTAGCTTTATAGTCGAACTTTCAGCGGGTCTTGTAATATTTGCCTTTAATAACTCGCTGCACAAGATAAGAGGAGATCTGGGTATATCGGCTTACAGCATAATAGCCAATCTATCACTGATATTTGCGGCTATATTTATAGGAGTCGGTCAAGCACTTCAACCTATTGTAAGTTTTAACTATGGAGCTGATAGAATGGATAGAGTCTATGAAACAGTTAGGCTTGCAGTCTATACATCGCTTGGTATGGGGATTTTCTTTTATTCAATAGGCTTGTTTTTCCCAAAGTTTCTGGTTTCTCTATTTATAGACGCAGACAAGGAACTTATGGATATGACTGTAAGGGGTATAAGATTATATTTCCTGGCCTTTATCCTTATGGGGCTTAATGTAACCTTGACTTCCTACATTCAATCTAAAGAACATGCCAGGGTTTCGCTTAAAATTTCCTTGGCAAGGGGTTTTGTATTTGTAGTGATTCTTTTGATGATCCTGCCGAGATTTATAGGAATAGATGGAGTTTGGCTGACACTTCCTATAGCGGAGCTTATAACTACGGTACTGTCGATTATTTACTTTAAAAAGTATCGTAAGGCTATATTTTATAGCTTAAAAGAGATTAAGTCTAAGGGTTAGTTCTCTTATTTAAAGTTTGATTAAGTGTTAGGCTAAAGCTAGGCAAGTTTATTAATATATACTTCGCCAGCTAGCAGAAACAAGATAAAGCAAAAAAAAAATATAACAAATAAGTAAAACAAAATAAGTAAAACAAAAAAATAAAATTGGAAGGTGATGATATTGGAATTAAAAGGTAAGTATGGAAGGGCTAAAGTTTTTACAAAAGAACTTGAAGATGGAGCAAAGGATCAGATAACAACTCTTCTAGATCAAGACTTTTTAGAAGGAGCAAACGTTAGGATTATGCCGGACGTTCATCAGGGTATGGGTTGCGTTATAGGTTTTACGGCAGACATGGGAGACAAGGTAATACCTAATATTGTAGGCGTTGATATCGGTTGCTTCACTGGTGATACTAAGATTCCATTATTAAATGGAACACAAAAAACATTAAAGGAACTTTATGAAGAAAGAAAAGAATTCTGGGTTTATTCTATAAATTCTGATATGAAGATAGTAAATGGTAAAGCTATTGCTTTGAAAACTAGAGCTAATGCAGAACTTATAAAAATTTTAATAAGTGGAGGAGAAGAAATAATTTGTACTCCAGATCATAAGTTTATGTTAAGAGATGGTAAATATAAAAAGGCTATAAATCTAGAGCATAAAGATAGTTTAATGCCTTTATATAGAACATATCAAACTAGAGACGGATATGAATCTCTTTTTCAACCAAATAAAAATATGAGTACTAAGCCAACCCATAAAGTAATAGCAAAAGAAGTTTTTGGAAAAATACCTAAAGGATATGTTGTTCATCATATAAATGGAAATCAATTTGATAATACTCCTGAAAACTTACAGATATTAACTGCTTCTGCACATTCAAGTATACATGGAAGAAGTAAAAAGCAAGTTAACAGATTAAAATCTGAAGATTTTAAAAAGAAAAGGATAGAAAAACTAGATAGAGATGGATATTATAATCCTAAATTCAAAGAAAAAAAACAAGAGATAGCAAAACAAAATATTTTAAAATATATGAATGAGAATCCGGAACATTTTAGCGAAGTAGTTAAGAAAAATGCAAAGAGAGGAAGTAACTTTTTTACTGATAATAATAGAGATGAAGATAAGTGGAATAGCATATCCTTTAATAATCATAAAGTTATTTCTTTAGAAAAATTATCTTATAAAGAAGATGTATATTGTTTAAATGTTGATAAATATCATAATTTTGCACTTTCCGCGGGTGTATTTGTTCATAATTGTGGAATGTTAACCGTTGAACTCGGTGACATGGATGTAAATCCTATAAAGTTGGATAAGATAATAAAGGATAATATTCCTTCCGGAAGAAATGTTCATGATGGAAGAAGAGTTAAATTTGATAGGCTGCAGGAACTTAATATCTATAGAGAGCTTAAAGATACTAAAAGAATAGAAAGAAG
>NZ_JARIEF010000050.1 GCF_029266915.1 Tissierella sp.
GCAACTGAGAGTCGAATGGATACGGTTTGTGTAGTTGATGACAAACTAGGAGAAGAAAAACTTGACATTGTAGAGTTTAGAAACTTAAAAAAGGGAGATAAAGTTGTAATAGGAAGAAGTGAAGATGGAACAGAAGGTATATATATGTGGACAGGAGGATTTATTGCAGACGAGATTCGGGAGGAGAATTTTGCCTTTAGATCGGGTAGATCTAGGGAAACAGCTTTTTCAATTGACTATGATAATTTATATAAAGTTTTAAAACATGAAAAAGAAAATAATGGGTATATTACTTTAGTGGTAGGTGCAGCTATAGTTTTAGATAAAGACTCGCGAAAATCTTTAGAAAATTTAATAAGAAATGGATATGTAGATGCAATATTTTGCGGAACTGAAACTGCGGCTTTTGATTTAGAAAGAGGGATATTTGGAACCACTTGGGGCCAGGAAAGGTTTACAAGCCAGCAAAATACAACTCAAAACCTCTATGATACTATAAATCTTGCGAGACGCCATGGTTCAAGTAAAGCTTTAGTAGAATCGGGATTAGTAAAAGATGGATTTATTAAGGCGGCCATAGAGTGCGGAGTAAGTGTAGTTATACCAGGGACTATAAGAGATCAATTTTCTCTTCCGGAAACTATTAATAATGTTTATGACGGACAAGATGCGATGAGAAAGCATGCTCGTAAAACATCGACCTTTATAATGATGGGTTCTATTTTGTATACTATAGCTACTGGAAACATGACTGCATCCTACAATGAGTTCGATGGAAAGATAAGATCGATTTATATGTATACTATAGATATTCAAGAGTTCTCTGTAAACAAGCTATCAGACAGAGGAACCCTTACAGCAGTTACTATGGTTACAAATGCGCAGGATTTTATAAGAAATGTAGATAGAGCATTAAATGGTTAACATGAAGATAGATTTACTTAAGAAAAATCATACATTATGAGGAGGATTTATGTTTAAGAAATTTTCGTGGTTTATTTCCTATTATAAAACTCAATATATACTAGCAATAGTTTTTTTACTCTTGAGTAATATAGTTGGACTAATACCACCTTATATAACAGGAAGATTGACAGATATGATATTTGAGGACTCGATTGCTTTAAATACATTTTTAAGTATTTTAGCTTTAAATGTAGGTGTGATAATTATAAAATATTTCTTTGCCCTGGGTTGGAGCTACTTTACCTTTAGAGCCGGCAACGAGATAGATTATAAAACGAGAGATAATTTAATGACAAAGTTTTTAGGACAATCACTTAAGTTTTTTGAAAAGAACTCTACAGGATCTCTTATGGGGAAATCTACTAATGATGTAGACAGTATAAGCAATCTAGCTGGGATTGGAACGCTGAGTTTGTTTGACTCGACTGCTTTTCCCATTGTTATAATTATAATGATGATGGTAGTAGTCGATGTTAAGCTCACTTTAGCTGCTATAGTACCCCTTCCAATACTTGCCTACTTGAGTATATGGATCGGTGACAGGATACTTGCAAGGTGGGATAAGGTTCAAAGAGCTTTTGACAGACTAAACACAAATGTCTTAGAAGATATAGAAGGAATAAGAAATATTCGAGTTTATAATCTTCAAGAATCCAGACTAAAAGAGTTTGAAGAAAGTGGAGAAAATCTGCTAGAGACCAATATGGAAGTTGTAAAATATCAAGCCCTGCTAACACCAGTTCAAAGAATTATACCAGCATTTACATTTATAATAGGAATAAGTTATGGAGCTATTTTAATTTCCAAAGGAGAAATTACTATAGGACAGTTAATTTCATTTACCTATTATTTAAATATGTTAGTATGGCCTATGCATGCTTTTGGAAATTTTATTAATTTAAAACAGCAGGCAAATGCCTCAATGGATAGAGTACAAGAAGTTTTAGATTATGAAGAAGATATTGTAGATTCTAAAGGAGCTATAGAATTAACTGCCAGTCCTAGTATAGAATTTATAAATCATAGTTTTAAATATCCATCGTCAAGTGAAGAGGTTTTAAAGGATATTTCTATTAAACTCCAGCAAGGTAAGTCACTGGGAGTATTAGGAAAGACAGGATCAGGCAAATCAACTCTTGTAAAACAATTGTTGCATCTCTACCCTATGGAAACAGAAGACATATATATAAATGGAGATAAGCTAGATCGATATACTATAGCTAGTATTAGGGAAAAGATTGGATATGTACCACAAAAGCATATGATATTTTCGAAAAGCATCAGAGATAATATAAAACTTTCTAAACCTGATGCTAGCGATGAAGAAGTAATGGCAGCTATTAGACTTGCAGATTTTGAAAAAGATTTAAAGATTTTTCCTAAAGGATTGGACACTCTTTGCGGTGAGCGGGGTATTTCACTTTCAGGAGGACAAAACCAGAGAATTGGTGTTGCAAGAGCCTTCTTAAAGGAGCCTGATATTCTAATCTTAGATGATGCTATGAGCGCAGTGGATGGAAGAACAGAAAAAAACATCATCAGCAATATAAATAAAAGCAGGGAAGGAAAAACTATGATTATTTCAAGTCATAGGATAAGCCAGATAAAAGATTTGGATGAAATAATAGTACTAGAAGAAGGTAGTATAGTAGAAAGAGGTACTCATGAGAGACTAATTAAAGAAGGAAAGTGGTACGCTAAACAGTATCAAAATCAGTCAGCAAGGAGTCAATTTGATGAAGAAGAATAGAAAAAAGATGAATAATATGAGAAGTGAATTAGTAACAAGCACCTTGAAAAAGTATGCCATAGATGAGAAGAAATCTCTAGCTAGCGGATTAGTGCTTTCCTTGATTCGTACAGCTATGGAGATAATAGGACCTTTAATTATTGGTTTTATCCTTAATAATTATATAAAACTTGATTTAAAAAGAGGAGATTTCATATCTATTATAAAGCTGCTCACCATCTACTTGATAGTTTATCTATTGAGCGGTTTGTTCAGTAATCTGGCGCTTGTATCATTTCAAAAAGCAGCCAATAAGATTGCTTTTAGCGTTCAAAAGGATGTATATAAGCATGTAACAAAACTTCCAGTATCATACTTTGATAGTCTACCAGCGGGAAGTATAGTATCTAGAATTACAAATGATACCAACAAGCTTAAGATGATGTTCCAGCTTATACTGGCAGATATGACCACTTCAACGATTATGATTGTAAGTTTATTCGCTATGATACTGTTTACAAATTTAGCAGTTGGAATAATGTTGCTAACACTTGCGCCTATAATATATATTATATTTAATGATTTAAGATATAAAACGGCAAAATATACTACCCTCAATAGAAATTATGTAGGAGATATAAACTCAAGTATCAATGAGAACATACAAAATATGGAGATTATTCAATCTTTTAATAAGGAAGATTGGATAAAGCAAGAGTTCGATGAGATAAATGATAAGATCTTTGAAACAAATCTAGAAATAACTAAGGTTAGAAGCTACGGAGGATACCGGGCTATTGATATAATAAGTTATTTTGGAACAGTTATAGTCTTGCTCTATTTTGGAGTTGGAAAGATAACCGGAAACTATGCAGTAACTATTGGTAGCATGTATATATCAATAGACTATGTCACTAAGATATTTAATAATATAAATACAGTGGTAACAAGATTTGGAGAGTTAGAACAATCCTATGCTTCTGCAACGCATATATTTGATTTATTGGAACTAGAGCAAATGGATGAATTGACAGGAGACTTAAAAGATATTAGGGGCGATGTAAGATTTAAAGATGTTTCTTTTGCCTATGTTGAAGAAGATGTTTTAAGAGGGGTAGACTTTGAGGTTAAAAGTGGAGAGACAATAGCATTTGTAGGTTCTACTGGTAGTGGAAAAAGTACTATAATAAACCTTCTTCTAAACTTTTATAGTCCAAGACTTGGAAATGTCTATATCGATGGCAAGGATATAAAGAATATAAATAGAAATCAACTTAGAAAAGAGATGGCAGTAGTTCTTCAAGACGCTTTTCTTTTTGAAACTAATATCAAAGATAATATAAGACTCGATAATAAAACTTATACTGACAGTGATGTTGAAGCGGCACTTATAGATGTTGGTGGAGAAGCTTTAGTTAAACGAGGTATAGATCAAAAAATATTTGAAAAAGGAAACAATCTTAGTCAAGGAGAGAAACAATTGATTTCTTTTGCAAGAGCCTATATAAGAAATCCAAAGATTTTAATCCTAGATGAAGCTACGTCTAATATTGATACTGAAACAGAGAGGATTATTCAAAAAGGAATCCAAAAGCTAAAGGAAGATCGTACAACCTTTATAATAGCCCATAGACTCTCCACCATAAAAGATGTAGATAAGATTATAGTTCTTCATAAGGGCAAGATAATAGAAAGAGGAGACCACAACTCACTAATGCTAGAAGATGGTTTCTACAAGAATATGTATGATGAACAAATGAGAAATCAATAAAAGCTCTAAAATATAATAATATTTTAGAAAAGAATACTAAAAAAGGCAGAGAGATTTCTGCCTTTTTTCTTTGGAGAAATTTACATCTAGAAAATTATTTCTATATCTTTAAAATATCTTTAAAAAAAAGTGTAACTTCTATATAAAACTCTATATAATAGCACAAAATAACCGGATATTTGATATAATAAACTTAAGAAAAAGAATTGATTGGAGGGCGAGTGTATGCAGCAGAAATATTTAGAACTTTTAGCAAAAACTTATCCAGATATATCATCTGCAACAACTGAAATAATTAACTTGCAGGCAATTCTTAATCTACCTAAAGGAACTGAACATTTTATAACAGATATTCATGGTGAAAATGAAAAGTTTCAACATATATTAAGGAATTGCTCAGGTGCAATTAAGCGAAGGATAGAAGAAGAATTTTCTTATGAACTTAGTATTCTAGAGAAAAAAGATCTAGCTATGCTAATTTATTATCCCGAATTTAAATTGAAGCAAAACAATTATAAAGAAAATGGCAATAAAAGTGAAAAGGAAAAAGAAGATTGGAAGCGTATGACTATATATAGACTGGTAGTACTGTGTAAGAATGTTTCATCAAAATATTCAAGGTCTAAGGTTCGTAAAGCCTTGCCTCGAGCTTTTGCTTATATCATGGAAGAGCTAATGACAGGACATCCCAAAGATCCAAATCAAAAGGCTTACTATGAGTCAATAGTAACAGAAGTTATAAGAGCAGAAATAGCAGATGAGCTAATAATAGCCTTGTCTAATTTGATTCATAGGTTGGCGGTAGATCACCTTCATGTAATTGGAGATATATATGATCGTGGTGCATATCCCCATATCATTATGGATACCTTGATGGAGCATCATTCAGTTGATATTCAGTGGGGCAACCATGATATCCTATGGATGGGAGCTGCAGCAGGTAATACATCGTCTATTGCAAATGTTATTAGAATTTCTGCTAAATATGGAAATCTTAGTGTTTTAGAAGAAGGTTATGGAATAAACCTAGTACCCTTAGTAACTTTTGCGATGAAGTTCTATGAAAATGATCCTTGTGAATCTTTTAAGATAGATCTTCAAAATTCCGAATCCAAAGATCAGGATACTTCTTTAGGAGAGAAGATACATAAAGCCATATCGATTATTCAATTTAAACTAGAGGGTCAGTTAATTGATAAGTACCCTGAGTTCGAGATGGAAAACCGTAAATTTTTAGATAAGATAGATATAGAAAAAGGTCAAGTTAGAATAGATGGTAAGAACTATAGGCTAAAGGATAAAAATTTCCCGACTATAGATTTTAAAGATCCCTATATGTTAACCACAGAAGAGCTATCCTTGGTAGATCAGCTTAGGAATTCATTTACCCAATGTGAAAAACTTCAAAAGCATATACATTTCCTTTACAGCAAGGGAACTTTATATAAAAGATATAATGGAAATCTACTTTATCATGGCTGCGTTCCTATGAATAGAGATGGAAGTTTTAAAAAGGTAAATATTTTTGGGAAAGAATACAGCGGAAAAAAACTATATGATGTACTTGAAGGTTATGCTATAAAAGCATATTATTCTCAAAAAAGACAAGAAAAAGAAGAAGGATTAGCCATGCTTTGGTTTACTTGGATAAGCGGAAACTCGCCAGTCTTTGGTAAAGAAAAAATGGCAACCTTTGAGAGATACTTTGTAGATGACCCGGAGCTTATAAAAGAAAAGAATAATCCTTATTATGACTTTGTAGAATCAGAAGAAGTTATTAATAGAATTATAATTGAATTTGGATTAGATCCGGCTATAGCTCATATAGTTAATGGACATATGCCGGTTAAAGTAAAAAAAGGTGAGTCGCCCATAAAGTGCGGAGGAAAATTGCTGATGATTGACGGAGGTTTTTCAAAAGCCTATCAAAATGTAACAGGCATAGCTGGTTATACTTTGATCTATAATTCCTATGGCTTTATCCTAGCAGCCCATGAAAAGTTCGGTTCAATGGAAGAAGCTGTTTCAAAGGGTAAGGATATAAGTTCACACACTGTAGTGGTAGAAAAAGTAGTCGATAGAAAATTGGTAAAAGATACAGATATAGGTGAAAGATTAAAAGCCGAAAGTGACAGTCTAGAGAGACTAGTTAAGGCATATAGAAGTGGAAGTATTCTTGAATCTAGATAAAGTTATTTAAAATGAAATCGATAGATAAGAATAGTAACTAAACCAAAGGAGGCAGCCACATTGCTCAGAAAAATGAGAAGATTATTTTCAATGATTCTACTAACTTCAATTATATTAATAGGTTTTAAAGTTTTACCCTTTATAGCTAAAAAAGTTATATCATCGGAAAATCCTATAGCGTTAGGTAAAACTATAGTTATAGATGCAGGACACGGAGGACATGATGGAGGGACTATTGGAGTTAATGGTAGTTATGAAAAAGATATAAATTTAGAGATATCACAAAAAATAATTAAAAAATTGCAAGCTAAAGGCTATGAAGTTATCTCAACTAGAGATAATGATGAATATATTGATAATATTGAGAGGGCAAGACTTGCCAATAGAAGTTCAAGTGATGTATTCCTTAGTATTCACTGCAATGCTTTAGAAAATAATGACTATATAAGCGGAGCTCAAGTTCTTTATTATCCAGATAAGAATAAGGGAAATCAAGATTTAAATAATAAAAACATGGCAGAAACTATGATGAATTCAATAGTGTCTGCGACGGGTGTTATAGATAAGGGAATAATTGAGAGGGAAGATTTAATAGTATTAAATCAAACCAATATGCCGGCTATGGTAGTTGAATGTGGATTTTTGTCTAATCCCAACGAAGAAAAACTTTTACTAAATTCTAGATATCAAAATAAGTTAGTAGATTCGATTATACAAGGCTTAGAAGACTATCTAAGATAATATATTGGAATAGACAATAAATATAATCATTATAAACTATCTTTGATATAAATAATTAGGTTATAAATTTTATTGATCTAATTTATATGATAAGATTTATTGAATCCTAAATATAAGAGGTGGAATTATGAAATCTAAAAATACAGCCTTAAATATAATCATTATAATGATAGTATCAATATTTGTTATGTTTATAATTGAGTATTTTATAGTTCCGGGTTACATAATAAAGTCTATATTTAAGATAAGTATGTTTTTCATAGTACCTCTTCTATATATCTGCTATGATAAGAGAATAAACCTAGCAGACTATTTTAGGATATATTCAAAAAAACAATTTATAAGTTCCCTACTTCTTGGTCTATCGACCTATTTTCTGATAGTAGGAGTCTACTTTATACTTACCACCTATATCGACCTATCTCAAATAAGAGAAATCGTATATAGAAGTGATGATATCAATAGAAATAATTTCTTTTATGTCGCAATTTATATCTCTTTACTGAACTCACTCTTAGAAGAGTTCTTTTTCAGAGGATTCTTATTTTTAAGTTTAAATAAAACTACAAGTAAGGTAAAGGCATATTTTATAAGTGCTTTAGCCTTTGGAATATATCATATAGGAATAATGGCCGATTGGTTTAATGCTATAATATTTCTCTTAGCGCTTATAGCTCTCTTTGGAGTTGGGTTTATATTTAACTACTTAAATGAGGGTAATAAAAACATTTATAGCTCTTGGTTAGTTCATATGTTTGCTAACTTTGCACTTAATACTATAGGCCTTATTATATATGGGGTTTTTTAAAAGTCTCCGCCAGCAATCGAATTGCAGGTGAAGACTTTTTGTTTTATAAACAATTAAAGAAATAGTCTATTTCTTGTGGTGTATTAAAATATGATGGACTTATCCTGATCATTCCATCTCGCAGAGTTACGATGATATTATTTTCTAAAAGTTTTTCATATAAAGCTTTATTAGCATCTTTTGATCCTAAGGTAAATATAAGTATAGATGATCTTTCATATATGTTTTCGATGGGGCTTATTATTTTTATGTTTTTTTCTTGTAGACCGGATATTATTAGGTCTGTAAGCATGATAATGTGTTTGTAAATATTTTCTACTCCTATCTCTTTTAAGAGCTCTAAGCCGGCACTCCATCCATAAAACAGTGAGTAGGCAATAGAACCAGTTTCAAATCGACTGGCATCTAGATGGTAGTCTAACTCGACTGAATAGAGGTCAGCTGCAAACATACCGGGCAGGCTTGGAGTAATAAGTTCTTGGATATTCTTGTTTACATAAATAAACCCAGTTCCAGGCATACCAAGAAGCCATTTGAATCCTGCACCAGCAAGTATATCTATTCCATCATCAATAACATTTATGGGAACAACACCTGCTCCTTGTATGCCATCTACTAGAAACAAAGCACCCTTAGCGTGGGCTATAGCGGATATATTCTTTAGGTCAGCTCGAAAACCTGTATTAAAGCTTACCGCAGCTAAGGATACTATTTTTGTGTTTTCATCAGTTAAAATTTCTACATCTTCTGGATTTATTCTATTGTTTTTATCTGGGTCTACAAATCTAATTTCAACACCTTTGCTCTGGAGTGCTTTCCAGGGAAAGGAATTATTCCAGTGCTCATTGCGAGGAACTACAACATTATCGCCTTTATTCCAACCATAGCCTGCTGCAACCATGCTTATACCCATGCCTGTACTGCTTGTAAGTGCATATTCACTAGGCTGACCGCCAAGTAGATTAGCTAGACTCTCTCTGAGACTCTCTCTTACAGAGGGCTTATCTTGAGGAGCATGAAGGGCTAAATCCAAATATTGATCGATTCTAGTTTTTACATTTAAATTTAATGGAGATTCAGCAGCATTGTTAAGAAATATATATTTTTCTGTTACAGGAAATAAGTTTCTAAAATTTTCTTTATCCATATAGATCTCTCCTTATATTTTATTTTAATCCTTACCAAAAACTAAACTGTGGAGAAGATGTCTTTTTATTCCTATAGCACTTTCAGGACAGAGTTCATGACAGCAAAAACATCTGATACAGGTATCTGTATCTATCTCAGCTTTTTTATTTACGATAGTAATTACTCCTGCCGGACAATCTCTAGAGCAGACTCCGCATCCTATACATTTATTTTTGATTACCATAGGGTAGGGACGAACTTTATCTAATAAGAAATCCACTACAAAAGAAGGCACCCTATCTTCCATAAAATTTATATGCGTTGATCCCGGCAATTTGAAAGCCTCTACATTTAGACTTTCTATAGGTAGACCATACATGTTAATATTCTTTATGTTTTCTTGAGCTAGACCTCTTTTTAGCGCATGAATATTAGTAGGGACATTTTTTATGCCGGTAATCTTGCAAGCTATCATATCAAGGTCATAAGGATTATCACCTACAAGTAAGAGACCAAGCTTTCTAATATCTCCCGATGAAGGACCATCACCTTCCATGGCTTCAACTCCATCAATAATAGAAAAAATAGGTTTCACATAGTCACATATATCTATTAACATATTAGCAAAGTTATCGGGATCGTTCATTTTAAAATGATAGTCAGCTTTTGTCACACCAGGTATCATTCCAAATAAGTTTTTAACAGCTCCGGTATAGGTCATCATAGTATGAGTTTTTAGTTTTGCGCAAGAAACAACATAATCAACTTCTGTAAAAGATTTAACTAATTTTAAGTGATTAAGAAGCTTTGCATCAGGGGGTTTAACGTCAATTGACTCAGTGTTATAGTTAAGCTCACACCCGCATCTTTCTGCAGCATCAGCTATACCGGAAACTTGGTAGATAGTTTTTAATATCATCTTATTAAAAGGACCACCGGGACTGTCGCCTATAATAACCTTGAAACCTTTTTTCATAAGATGCCTAGCAACTCCTTCAACAACAAATGGATGAGTAGTAACTCCATCTTCTGGAGAATTCTTTTTAAGTAAATTTGTTTTTAAAAGAACTTTACCTGGTTTTAATCCTTTAAGAACATGGAGTTCAGATAATAAACAATCAACTTCTTCCAAAACTCTTTTATAGTCATAATGTTCACATTTTCCTATACCAACCTGTCCCATAAGAACCTCCTTTGAAAATCTATTTAGTAATATCTGATAATTATATTATACACAAAATAATTATATAAAAGTAGGGTATGTAATATAATATATAATAGCATTCTATAACAAAAGTAAAATTTAAGAATTTTAAAATAAGAAAATGGAGTTGGTTTAATGAGTGATAAATCTATAAGCAGAAGGGAATTTCTTTTAAACAATGAAAATTTGTATTTTAATGTAGCTTTTCTGGCCTGGCCTATTGTAATCCAGTCCCTGCTACAGGTTTTAATTGGAACCATAGATATAAAGATGGTAGGTTCGCTTGGAGTTGACGCAATATCTGCAGTGGGTACGGGAAGAAATATCATTATGCTGATAATGGTACTAGTTATGGCTATATCAACTGGTACTATTGCTATGATATCAAGGTTTACCGGAAAAGGAGATCATAAAAGTATTTCAGCTACCGCAGGGCAAGCATTTTTCTTAAGCATAGCCGCCGCCGCATTTATGATACCGCTGGGACTTTTTACTAATGAATGGATTTTAAATATATTGGGAGTACATGATAATGTACTTATTTTAGCCAAGGAGTATATGGCCATATTTTTCATATCCATACCATTTTTTTTACTTAACTTTATGGCCAAATCTATCTTCCAAGGTGCGGGAGATACTAAAACACCATTATTTATAGATATATTAATGAACTTTATAAATGTGGCAGGAAATTTTATATTTATATTTGGATTTGGTATTATTCCAGCCATGGGAGTAGCAGGAGCTGCTATGGGAACTTTAGTTGCAAGACTTATAGGAGCCATATTAGGATGGGGAGCCTTAGTTAGCGGTAAATTTGTAGTTAAAGTAGATTTTATTGATATGGTTAAGCCTAGATGGAAGATAGGCAAGCAGATCCTTGGTATAGGTCTTCCGACAGCCCTTCAAGGACTTTCCAGAAATATAAGTACATTTGTTATATTTGCAATACTTGCTAGAACTTTAAAGGCGGAAGCGGCAGTTCCAGCTTATGTAATAGGAACTAATTTAAATCAATATGCACTTATGCCGGGCTTGGCTGTTGGAACTGCGGCAGCTACCTTATCAGGGATGAATATAGGAGCTAAGAAGTTTGATCGGGCCTATGATACCGGAAAGATATGTGCTCTTCTTGCAGCTATCTTAATGGGAGTGTTAGCATTTGTGTTTGCCGTATTTTCAACACCTCTAATCAAATTTTTCTTAAATGAATCAAATCCAGAAGTCTTAAAAATAGGAAAGACTTTTTTAATTATAATTGGACTATCAGAACCTCTTCATGCAGTAACTATAGCATTGTCAAGAACTATGCAGGGTGCTGGATATACAAAATATCCATTTTTAATTACACTTGTGTCTTGGACATTTATAAGAATAAGCCTTAGCTATTTATTAGCTATTATATTTAAATTAGGCCCATCTGGAGTATGGATAGGAATAGCGGTATCAACATTTGTATCTGGATTTCTTAGTTTCATAGTATTTAAAAAGAGGAAATGGCAGTATGTAAAAATAGAAGATTAAACTTATAGATTTAATTGAAGGGAGTGATGGCAATGGGTAAGTATGAGACACTTGAATATGAAGTTTTGATAAAAGATAAGGAATATGAAATAAGGGAGTATAGAGACTTTTATATAGTTGAGTATGATAATGGTGAGGATTTTAACAGTAACAAAGGATTTGGAGTACTTTTTAAATATATATCTAGTGATAATAAAGAGGACCAGAAGATCTCGATGACTACTCCTGTTATTCAGGAAGTTAGGGAGATTCATAAAAAAATAGCTTTTGTAGTTCCTCAAGAATTTGGAGATAATATACCCCATCCAAATAATCCTAATTTAAAGATTGAAAAGTTTCATACAGGTATATTTGCAGTTATAAGATACTCAGGGCTTTCAAATGAATCTAAAGAAAAAAATAAAAAAAATAAATTAGAATCTTGGCTAAGAAAAAATGGATATACCAAGCGTTCAAATTATATGCTTGCCTTTTACAATCCTCCATTTACACTCCCGATGTTTAGGAGAAATGAGATATGGATCAGAGTTTCTAAATAGAAAGATGATTTATAATCTTGAAATAAGGTATAAGTAATATAATAATAAAGATAAAAGTAGAAATAAATATGAAATATAAAGGAGAAAGATATGGATATATTAGATATGTTATCAGGAAAATTAAATGATCAAAAAGCAATTGATGAGTTAAGTAGGTCAACAGGAGCTGATAATAATAAGGTCAAGCAGGCAGTTGATCTTGGAATACCGACTCTAGTTGAGGCTATGAATAGAAACGCAAGAACTCAACAAGGTGCTTCATCTTTAGCAGAAGCTTTAGATGAGCATAAAGATAATAGAGTAGACGATGTTGGAGATTTTTTAAGAAGAGCAAACACTCAAGATGGATCTAAAATTTTAGATCATGTATTTGGTAGTAACAATAGAAATGTTCAAAACAACCTATCCAGACAAACTGGTCTGCAGCAAAATCAAGTTTCAAGTTTAATGGCCCAACTAGCACCACTTGTTATGTCAATGCTGGGAAAACAAAAAGCATCTAATAATGTAGGAGCCAACGATTTACCAACAATGCTTATGTCCCTGCTTGGAAGTAACAGCAATTCAGGACTTATGGGAACAGTTACAGGTATGCTTGACAAAGACGGAGATGGAAGTATAATGGATGATCTGGGAGATATAGTTGGAGATATTTTTAAAAAATAAAGTATAAATTAATAAAGAATAGATTAATAAAGATTAGATTAATAAAGATTAGATGTAATTTTCAGAACCTCTTATTCTAAGTTTGGAATAAGAGGTTCTTTTTTATATATTTTGTAAAATATTATAAGATCTTCTTGATTTTATAAGGGCTTTATAAGTATTGTGTTAATGATCTTAATTAGGGTATAAATTTATAGAATATACGATGGAGGAGATATAAATTGGAAAAAACATTTATAATGATCAAACCTGATGGAATAAAAAGAGGAATTATGGGAGAAATAATATCTAAGATAGAAAAAAAGGGATTCTATATATTACAAGCTAGGTTATTTAAACCAAGCAGAGATTTAGTTGAAGAACATTACAAAGAGCACAAGGAAAAAGGGTTTTTTAATGAAATGATAGATTATATCTTAAGCGGTTCTGTTATGGCTTTGGAGGTTGAAGGCGAATCTGCTATTGAAGTTATGAGGATTATAATAGGCGATAAGGATCCTAAAGTTGCTGTTCCAGGCACTATAAGAGGAGATTTTGCAAATTCTATGACCACTAATGTAATACATGGATCGGATTCAGCTGAGAGTGCAAGGCGAGAACTAGACTTATGGTTTTCATAATCAAACAAATTAAAAAGAGATAAAAGAAAACACTTCTAAGAGATAGTCTAGATTAATTAGACCATACTAGAGGTGTTTTTATATTTAAAACTAAACTAAAACAGATATCCATTTGAGTTTAGATGGAAAGGGTATAAAATTAATATGAGTAAAAAATTATATATAAATAGACTTTAAATAAATTAAAAGATTTAAAATTTTAGAGAAAGGGTGATTGAATGTCAGAAACTATAGATGAAATTATTTTAAGAGGTCTTAAAGAAAACAATCTAAAGAATATAGATTTAAATATATTAAAAGGAAAAATCACAGTATTCACAGGTCTGTCCGGATCAGGTAAAAGTTCAGTAGCTTTTGATACACTTGCAAGAGAGAGCAGAAGGCAGATGACTTTAAACTATCCTATGTATGTAAGAAATCAAATGCCTAAATATGAAAGACCGCGAGCAGATCTTATGCAGAACTTAAGTCCAGTCGTAGTAGTAGAACAAAGGCCAGTAGGTGGAAACTCCAGATCAACTCTTGGAACCTATATGGATATAGATCCGCTTATAAGACTTCTTTTTTCAAGAATAGGTGATCCCTTGATAGGTTCTGCCACAGACTTTAGCCGGGGAAGTGTATTTGGAAGATGTCCCCAGTGTGATGGGTTTGGTGAAGTAGTGGTTCCGGATGTCGATAAAATGGTAGACTTTGATAAATCGCTTCGAGAATACGCGGTTAGATTTAAACCTCTCTCACCTTCAGGATGGCAAGGACAGTGGATGATGACTTGCGGTTTATTTGATCCGTATAAAGCTATAAAAGATTATTCAAAAGAAAAGCAAGATCTGCTTTTATACGGTCCTCCGGGAGGCGGAACTGTCTATGCTCCTTTCCATACAAAAGACGGACCGCAAAATGCCCAGTGGGATGGTTTGATTCCAAGGTTTATTCGGCTTTATATAAACAGAGATATAAGTAAACTCAAGCAGATATCTCAAGATGATGTATTAGCAGTTTCAACTCATTCTTTGTGTCCAACTTGCAAGGGCTCAGGTTTAAATCCTAAAGTACTAGAATCCAGGATAAATGGACTTAATATCTTAGAATATAACAAGCTGGAAATGACTGAAATAAAAGAAGAACTTGAAAAGATAGAAAATCCTCTTGGCAGAGGTATAGCAAGACAGATAATACCTAGGATAAAGCAGCTTATTGATATGGGGCTGGCTTACTTAAGTTTATCAAGAAGCATGTTAACGCTTTCGGGAGGAGAAGCTCAAAGAGTTAAAATTGCAAGACATTTAGGAAGCAGCTTAAACAATATGACATATATATTTGATGAACCAAGTGCAGGCCTCCACCGTGAAGAAGTAGTACTCCTTATAAAGATGCTTCAAAATATAAAAACTCAATATAATACTGTGATAATTATAGAACATGACTTGTCAGTTATAAGAGAGGCAGATGATATAATAGAGATGGGTCCGGGAGCGGGAGTAGATGGAGGGCAAGTTGTTTTTCAAGGAAGACCTGAAAATCTTAAAAAATCTAGAGCTGCAACAGATCTAGACCATAAAATAAGGATAAATAGTAATCCCAAAGAGACTAAGGATTATTTTAAAATAGAGAATGCAAATAACAATAACCTCAAGAATATCAGTGTGGACATTCCTAAAAATGTATTTGTTTCTGTTGCAGGAGTTTCAGGTTCTGGTAAAAGTTCCCTTATGCTAGAAGCTTTTACAGAAAAATATCCAGAAACTATAACTGTTGGAAGAGATAGGATAGGAATTTCAAGCAGATCTACACTTGCAACCTATATGGGGATTATGGATGATATTCGATCTGTATTTGCTAAAGCTACAGGAAAAGCTCCAGGTCTATTTAGCTTTAATTCCCTAGGGGCTTGTCCTGTTTGCCAAGGAAAGGGCGTAACTCATCCAGATGTAGCCTTTGCAGACCCTATAACTATTACATGTGAGTCTTGCGGAGGAAGCAGATACTCAGACGAGGCTCTATCCTACAGCTATGAAGGTAAAAACATAGTAGAGATACTCGACTTAACAGTAGATGAAGGAGCAGAGTATTTTAAGAGACCTAAAATCCTAAAGAAGGTTGATACTTTAAAAGATGTAGGTTTAGGATATTTAACGCTAGGGCAAACTACAAGTTCTTTAAGTGGAGGAGAAGTTCAAAGACTTAAACTTGCAAGTCATTTAAAGAACGAAGGACAGATTTATCTCTTAGATGAACCTTCATTAGGTCTTCATACTGAAGATAATGGAAAACTTTTAGAGTTATTTAAAACATTTGTAGAAAAAGGAAATTCGGTTATAATAATAGAACATAATCTTGATTTTATAGCTGCTAGTGACTGGATAATAGAATTAGGTCCAGAAGGGGGAAAAAGAGGGGGATACTTAGTATTCCAAGGCACTCCTAAAGATATGCTAGAGTCAGAAACATCCACTTCTAAGTGGTTAAAAAAAGAAATTAATTAATAAAAGAATTAAAGGTTTAACTTTATATATTTGGGTAAGTAAAATATGGGCTTAGAATAGATATATTAGCTTTAAGAAGCAGGAGGAATTATGATAAGACTTGAAAATGTTACAAAGGGATTTACAATAAAGGGCAAACAATCTAAAGTTATTGAAGGGATAAGTCTGACTGTTGAAAAGGAAGAAATATTTGGATTAGTTGGAGAAACAGGTAGCGGCAAATCAACTATATTGAGATTAATGAATGGATTTATCCAGCCTGATAGCGGAGAAATCTATTTGATGGGCAAAAAACTGGATAAGACCACAAGGCATGCTCTTGTTAAAGATACGTCTATGATATTCCAGAGCTTCAACTTATTGGGCAACTTAAATGTTATAGATAATGTTATTCTGCCTACCAAACTGAGGCGGAGAAACAAGGAAGATAGTATTAAAAGAGCTAGAGAGCTCCTATCTTTTGTCGGCATTTCGGATTTTGAAGAGTCTTATATCAAAACATTATCCGGTGGACAAAAGCAGAGAGTTGCTATTGCAAGGACACTTATGATGGACCCAAAGGTCATATTTTGTGATGAGCCTACTTCAGCGCTTGACGAGAAGATGAGCTATGAAGTATTAAAATTATTAAAAGATATAAATGAAGAATTTGGAACCACTATAGTTGTAGTTTCTCATGATATATCTGTAATAAAAGCTCTATGCACCCGGGTGGCGATAATAGAAGATGGCGGGATTGAAGATATTGTATCTTTAAAAACAAAAAAATTGTCTCCCCTTTCTTATAAGGAGGCACTGCTTTGTGATTGATGGATATATAAAAACATTTAAGACCTTTAAGCCGGAAATCATAAAAGCTTTTTATGAAACTATTGATATGATGTCTGCAGCTATGGCTATTACTCTTGTTTTGGGGTTGATTATTGGTTTTATAATGTTTATTACGAGATCTGATGGTCTTTATAAAAATAAGGTTATTTATTTTATTCTCTCAGGAATAATAAACATAATAAGATCAGTCCCTTTTATATTATTTATAATTGTTATAATTCCAGTTAATAGGTTCTTTTTAGGTTCAGGATTTGGTGTTAATGCATCAAAAATTCCCTTGAGTTTAATTGGCCTTTCAACATTTGCAAGATTCACAGAGCAAGACCTACTTGATGTAGATAAGAATATCTATGAAACATCTTATGCATTAGGGGCTAGCAGTTTCCAATATTGTAGATATTTTTTATTAAAGGAAGCAAGATCAGGACTTATCTTAAGCTTTACCTCGGCTTCAATTAGCCTACTCTCTTATTCAACTGTAATGGGTACAATAGGAGGAGGAGGACTTGGATATCTGGCAATGAGTGAAGGATATTACAATTTTAATTATAAGCTCATGTGGATTATTATAATTATTATGATAATAATAGTCCAAGCAATACAAACAATAGGCAATATGTTAGCAAAAAAATATGATAAAAGATAATGGAGATGAAATGATGAAAAAGATTTTATTGTTATTAACTGTACTTGTATTAAGTGTTTCAGTAATAGGTTGTCAAAAAGATGCTGTTGTAGATAATGAAGAAGATAAGGAAATTGTAGTTGGAGTTTCATTTTTTCCAATGAAAGAAATCTTAGAATTAGTAAAAGATGACTTAAAAGAAGATGGATATGATATAAAAATAGAAGAATTTACTGATTATCAGACACCAAACAATCTTTTAAAGAACAATGAATTAGATGCAAACATGATACAACATGATTATTTTCTGCAATCATTCAACGATGCAAATGATGCTAAGCTAGTTACTATCCAGCCGCTATATCATGCAACGTTTGCTCTTTATTCACAAGACTTAACATCTATTGATGATATAGAAAATGGAACTAGTATCACAATGCCAGACGATGCTACTAACTTTAGTAGAGCTCTTCACCTGCTTGGACAGGCTGGACTCTTAACTTTTAAAGATGATAAAACAGTTGGACTTACAGTTGAAGATATAGATTCTAATCCTAAGGAGTTAGTATTTGAAGATCAAGTACCATTAACAAGTCTAGCACAAAGATATACTGAAACAGGCATAGCTGTGATGTACCCAACTTATGCAAAGAGCTTGGAACTTGAAGGTGAAGAACAACGTCTATACGTTGAAGAGCAAGATAGTGTAACAGAAGGATATGCTATATCCTTAGTATCTAGAGACGATAATAAAGATAGTGAAAAAATGAAAGTTTTAAAGAAACATCTAACAAGTGATAAGGTTAGACAGTTTTTAATCGATGAATATAGCTGGGCAAGCAGTCCTGCATTTTAATAGATAAAATATATAAAAAATCTCCTAATATAAAGGTGGGTATTTCCTTTTATTAGGAGATTTTTAATTTTCTTTAATATATAATGGTTGGAGATGGTCTATTCTTTAAAAGGAAATGGATAAAATACTATAGATAAAAAATAGGAGGAGTACTATGATCAGGTTGGTAACTGGTGGATCTCGCAGTGGTAAGAGTAGTTTTACGGAAGGATTATATTCAGATAAAAAAGATGTAGTTTATATTGCTACGTCTAAAATATGGGATGAGGAAATGAAAGAAAGAGTCCAACTTCATCGCGATAGCCGTCCTAAAGAATGGCGTACCTTTGAAGCAACTTATAATTTAGATGAGGCTCTAGGCTTTGAGAAGAATTATCTTCTAGATTCTATAACAGTTATGGTATCTAATATTATGTTTGATCTAAGCAAGGACTTGGAATACATAGATTATATTTTACAAGAGAAGATTGAAAATAGAGTAATATTAGAAATAGAAGATTTAATAAAATCTGTAAAGAAAAAAGGATATAATTTAAGCCTGGTGACTGATGAAGTTGGAAGTTCAATAGTTCCAGAGCATCATGTATCCAGAGTTTTCAGGGATATACAAGGAAGGATAAATCAAAAATTAGCTGGAATGGCTGATGAGGTTTATTTGGTATGTTGCGGTATACCGGTGAAGATCAAATGATAAAAGGGCTTATACTTTCACTCCAGTTTTTTACTAGGATACCAATAAATATAGCGGTAGATTTTAATAGCAAGAATATTAAGTATAGCATATTTTTCCTTCCACTAGTGGGAGGGATAATAGGAGGCTTAGGAGCCTTAGTTTATTACATATTGGTGCCAAAGAATCTTCTTATAGCAGGATTTATGACACTTCTAGCAACTATAGTCTTAACTGGTGGACTTCATCTAGATGGTCTTTCAGATACTATAGATGGTTTTTTTTCTAATAGAAGCAAAGAGAAAGTTTTAGAAATAATGCAGGATAGCAGAATTGGAGCTTTTGGAGTTTTAGGTATTGTACTATTGGTACTATTCAAATTCATTTTGATAATAAGTATAAAGGATCTTCCATTGGCTATAATCTTATCTTTTATAAACAGTAGATTAATAGCTAGTAGAATGATAGTCTATAAAAAAACAGCTAAAGAAGAAGGCTTGGGTAAAATGTTTAGAGACTCCAATCCTAAAAACTTGGTTTTTCTATCTACACTTATTTATATAGTAGTCCTATTTATAGTTGATAATAGCTTGCTCTACCCTTTTGCTATGACATACTTGATGGCCGAATATATAACTTATATTGCTAATAAAAAGATAGGTGGCTTGACAGGAGACGTTTATGGAGCGATTATAGAACTAGGAGATGTTGTTTCTCTCTTTACATTTTGGGGTGTGATGATGTGGATATAATTATGATAAGGCATGGAGAGACTGACGACAATATAAGTAAGGTCTATAGTAGAGATGCTACTGCTTTAACTAGAAAAGGAATAGAGCAGGTAAGAAATACTAGAAAATTAATAAAAGATTTAGAGTTTGATAAAGTTTACTATAGTCCTTTTGATAGAACTCGAGAAACTATCGTCCATCTAGGTCTAGAAGGCGAGGCGGAGAGCCGAATACAAGAAGCTGATTTTGGAATATTTAAAGGTGGAGACTATAAATCTATATTAAATAATTATCCTCATGAAACAAAGATGTGGACTGATGATTGGATCCATTACACTATACCAGAGGGAGAAAGCTTAGAACAAGCATATAAAAGAGTAGAATCTTTTCTAGAAGAGTTAATGAAAAAGGATGAAGATGTAATATTAATAACCCATGAAGGTATAATAAGATTGGTTTGCTGCTGGATATTTGATAATATAGAATATTTCTTTAAATTTAAAGCGGACAATGCAAGTATAAATATAGTAAAGATTGTAGATGGTTATAAGTACATAGAAAAGCTTAATTACTCGACAAAGTTAGAATAAGTTTATTTTTAGCAAGATTTCTTTGAAAAGAGTAGGCTAGAGTTAAAAGATTAAGGAGATGAAGAAGATTAGAAAAATAGTGAATTGTGTAAACTATATTGACTTGCTTGATATAGAAGCCATAAATAAATACAAGCTAGGCATAGAAATTCAGGACTTTACTGAACCGAATTTGAGTGAAAAAGAAATCAAGAGCATAGTAGCTAGATATAAAGAAGTTTTTATAGATTTTAAAGAAATCAAATCCTTGCATGGTCCTTTTTTAGATTTAAAACCGGCCAGTCCAGATTTACAAATTAGACAAGTTAGTTATGATCGCTATCTATTTGCTTTAAATACTGCTGCAGAGCTAGAGATGGATTACATAATATTTCATAGCCAGATAAATCCTTATTTGGATGAGCCCTCTTTAAGAAGATTAAATAATAGTCAAAATAAAGACTTTTGGAATAAAGTTTTAGATGAGACTAAATACAAGGGGCTTGTTCTAATTGAAAATATATTTGAAGAAACACCAGAAATGCTTTTAGAGTATATAGAAACCATTGATAGGGAAGATATAAAGATTAATTTAGATATAGGTCATGCCAAGCTTGGAGAGGCAAACCTTGAAGAGTGGATAAGAGTATTAAAATACCATATAGTCTACATGCATATACACTCAAATGATGGAGTATATGACAAACATATAAGTCCAAGAATAGAAGAGATAGAGGAACTATTTAGATTATTAAAAAAGTACAAGATAAATCCAGTCTTATCCTTGGAATATGATATTGAAGATTTAGATAGAGAAATTAATAAATATATATAAAAAATCTTATTCTAGTAAAAAGAGAATTTTAAGTAGATAAGAAACTGCTTACTTCAGCTATGATAGATCCAGAAGCTATAAACATAAAGATAAATATAAATATAAATATGAATACGAATATAAGTCAAGAGAGATGGGGCCTTAGCCCTATCTTTTTTTTATACCTTTATATACAATATAATTAACAATTAGTTATTGACATATGCCCATAAGTTAGTATAATAAGAGTATATAACATATGTTCAAAACAAAAGGGGGCGAATTTAATGAATAAATTTAATAACAGTGAATTTAATGGACCTCGTTTAGGTCGGGGGAATGCCATGTGCTATAGTGGAGGCTCTGAAAGCGCTGCAGGTTTAGGAAGAGGTCTTAGAAGACGCAACAAAGGTGCTAATAGAGGACTTAGATCCGAGTTTAGAGAAGGATACATGGAAGAAGAAAGAGTATCTAAAGAAGAAACTTTAAGTCAAGAAGTTCTTGTATTACAAGCTAGACTAGATGATATAAAGAGAGAACTTGAAAATTTAAGTGACAGATAATATGATAATCCCTATTATCTATCCTTTATTACTAAAGGAAGTGATAGTTTGGCAAGACCGAGAAAATTAAGAAAAGTATGTGATCTACCTATAGACAATAAATTTGCACCTATAGGAAAATGTAGAAATGAATTGGAAACAGTTTCTATGACAGTTGAAGAGTATGAAACCATAAGATTAATAGATTTAGAAGGATTAACTCAGGAAGAATGTGCACAGACCATGCATGTTGCAAGAACTACTGTACAAAGAATATACATTGAAGCAAGAAGAAAAACAGCTGATTTTCTAGTAAATGGTAATCTCTTAAGTATAGAAGGAGGAAACTATAAGCTTTGTAGAGATACAGAAAATCCTAATGGATGCGGTATGTGCAGGCGAAGAGGTAAGATGCGAGGTCGACAATTTGAGGAGGAATAGAAAGTGATAGTAGCGATACCAGTAGATAAGAAGTCAATGGATGGGAATATTAGTGAACATTTTGGTAGAACAGAATTTTTCCTTATCTTAGATCTAGAAAATGATGAAGTGAAATTTATAGACAATAAGGCTATAAATGCTCAAGGAGGAGCTGGAATAATAGCGGCTCAGACCTTGGTGGATAATAAGATAGACAAGCTTATATCTCCAAGACTAGGTAAAAATGCTTTTGAGGTAATAAGTGGAGCAGATATAACTATATATGAATCTAATGGAACTTCTATAGAGGAAAATATAAAAGTTCTTAAAGAAGAGAAATTAGCTCCTTTAAATGATATTCATGAAGGATTTCATGGTAACGGAGGAAAATAAGATGAAGATAGCTGTTTTGAGCGGGAAAGGCGGAACTGGAAAAACTCTTATATCGGTAAATCTTGCAGCTGTTGCAGGTCAAGCAAACTATCTTGACTGTGATGTTGAAGAACCCAATGGTCATCTTTTCTTTAAACCAGATAATATAAAGGAAGAAAAAGTATATGTAGAAGTACCGCTAGTAGATGAGGATAAATGTATAGCTTGCAGAAAATGTATTGATTTTTGTAGATTTAATGCGCTAGCCTATACAAGTAAAGTTCTAGTATTTGAAAATATCTGTCATTCTTGCGGAGGCTGCATGATAGTTTGTCCTGAAGGTGCTATAGGAAAAAAACAAAATATAATTGGTCAAATAAAAACTGGAACAAGCGCAGATGTACGAGTAATATCTGGAATGCTTAACACAGGGGAGCCTTCTGGTACCCCAATTATCCAGGCTCTTTTAAAGAAAGTTGGGTCAAATGAAGCTACTACTATAATAGACTGTCCACCAGGAAGTTCTTGTATAGTAATGGACAGTATAAAGGATGCAGACTATTGCGTGCTAATAGCAGAGCCAACTGTTTTTGGAGCCCATAATTTAAATATGGTATATGATCTTGTAACTCTATTTAAAAAACCTTTTGGAGTTGTTTTAAATAAAACAATGGAGGGTGAAAATCCTTCAGAAATATTGTGCCAGGAAAAAGCCATGAAGATAATAGGAAGAATACCTTTTGATAACCATCTAGGAACATTGAATTCGGATTCATTTATAGTTGCTAGAGAAGAAGAAAAGTATAAAGAAATCTTTTCTGACCTATTAGAAACCATAACTAGGGAGGTAGACTATGAAACAATTATTAATCCTTAGTGGAAAAGGTGGAACAGGTAAAACTACAATAGCAAGCGCATTTATAAAACTCGCAGATGCAAAAGCCTTTGCAGATTGTGATGTTGATGCACCAAATTTACACTTACTTATGAATCGATCTATAGAACTAGAACTAACAGACTTTTATGGAATGGATAAAGCTTATATAGATCAGGAAAGCTGTATTAGCTGCGGAGTCTGCAAAAAACATTGTAACTTTGATGCAATTAATTATGATGAAAAAGAGGATAAATACCTTATAGATGAGTATGCGTGTGAAGGCTGTGGTCTATGTAAATACATATGTCCATCAGATGCTATAGCTATGAACTCTTCTATTGTTGGAGATTTAATGCTATATAAGGATGCCAGTACTTTTTCTACTGCTAAACTTAGAATGGGAAGCGGAAATTCGGGCCTCTTAGTTACGGAAGTCAAGAAGAGAATGGCCTTAAAAGATAGCAAAGCAGATTTAGTTATTATAGATGGATCACCAGGTATAGGATGTCCAGTTATAGCTTCTATAACTGGTGTTGACATGGTATTAGTAGTAGCAGAACCTTCAGTATCTGGGATAAGCGATCTTGAGCGTGTAGTAGCAACTGCAGATCACTTTAATACTCCAGTTGCTGTATGTGTAAACAAGTGGGATATTAACCCTAAAAACACTCAAGCTATAGAAGATTTTTGCAAGGATTTAAAGTTGGCATTTGTAGGAAAGATACCATTTGATAGTGAAGCGGTTAGAGCTATTAACAAGGGATTGACAATAGTAGATATAGAGTGTGAATCAGGAAAAAATACAAGGGTTGTATATGAAAATACAATTAAAATACTAAATGATAAGTAAAAAAATGGAGGAATAAAAATGAAAATAGCAGTAGCTAGTGATGAGAAGAAAGTAACAGGACATTTTGGACATTGTGAAACTTTTGAAATATTTGAAACACAAGATGGAAAGATAATTAAAGAAGATTCAGTAGCAAATCCTGGACATAAACCTGGATTCTTACCTAATTTTTTAAATGAAGCAGGAGTAAATACAATTATCTCTGGTGGAATGGGTGGAGGAGCGGTAGACATATTTAACAGTCATAACATAGAAGTAATACTTGGAGCTTCTGGAGAAGCTAGAGAGTCAGTGGAAGCTTACCTAAGTGGAGAGTTAAAATCAACAGGTTCTATATGTCACGACCATAATCACTAAAATAAAAAGCATAAAGAAAGAATCCTTTTAAAATAAACTTTAGAAGGATTCTTTTTTTATGGAAATTATAAATGAAAGATAAATAAAAAATTATTCTTTAGAAGAAGATTATGTAAATATATTATATAAAGTAGTAGATTAATTAGCTCTTAAAGTTAATAATCGATTTTATTTCTAGAGAATAGGGTATATACCCTAAAGGAGGAGATCGATTTGGAATTTAAAGATGACAAGTATTATATAAATAAAGCTATAGAACTTGCCTGGAAGGCAAAGGAAAATGGTGATAATCCTTTTGGATCTATATTAGTAGATGAAAACGGTAAAATTGTGATGGAAGATAAAAATACTCAAATAACAGAAAATGATATAACAGGACATCCAGAACTTAAAATAGCTAAAAGAGCAGCAGCCAAATATGATAAAGAATTTCTGAAGAAATTTACCATGTATAACTCTGCAGAACCTTGCACTATGTGCACAGGAGCTATATACTGGAGTGGTATAGGAAGAATAGTATTTGGTATAAGTAAAGCTAGATTAAATGAATTAAAAGACGATGAAGATGGAAGTATAAACTATTCTATCCATGAACTTTTAAATAATAGTGGAAAAGAGTTCAAGGTTACAGGACCTATGGATGGGATGAAAGATGAAGTTGAAAAACCTCATAAAAAAGATTAAAACAACTAATAATAGGAGGAATATTTTATGAAACTTGGTTTTATAGTTAACCCAATAGCAGGAATGGGAGGTAAAGTAGGACTTAAAGGAACAGATGGAGAAGAGGTACTAAAGGAGGCTAGAAGCCTTGGGGCAACACCAGAATCTCCGATTAAGGCTATAAAAGCTTTAGAAATGTTATTACCACTTAAAGATAAGTTGGAAATATATACGTATTCTGGAGAAATGGGTGAAGAAGAAGCTAGAGAATTAGGATTTGATCCTATTATTCTTGGTGAGATGAAAGAATTAGATCCCAAGAACACAGAAGAAGCTGCAAAGAAAATGGTAGAAAAAGGAGTAGATCTTATACTTTTTGCAGGAGGAGACGGTACTGCCAGAAACGTATTTAATGCAGTAGGTACTTCAGTTCCAGTTATAGGTATACCTGCTGGAGTTAAGATTCACTCTGGTGTATATGCTAATCATCCAAAAGCTGCAGGAGAGGTAGCTTTTAATTATTTAAGTACAGATGAGAGAAAAACTACAGAAGCAGAAGTAATGGATATAGATGAAGAAGCTTTTAGAAAAGGGCAGGTAACGGCAAGACTCTTTGGATATGTTGAAATTCCTTTAGAAGAAGAATTGATCCAAACTACTAAATCGGGAGGTCTTGGATCTGAAGAAGTAGCGCTAGATGGTATTGCTAACACAGTTATTGAAGAGATGGAGCCAGATGTATTTTATATAGTAGGTTCTGGTACATCTATAAGACCAATTATGGAAAAATTAAACCTACCTAACACTCTTTTAGGAATAGATATTATAAAAAACAAAGAATTAGTAGAGAGTGATGTAAATGAAAAAAGAATATTAGAAATAATTGGTGATGAGCCTTCTAAGATAATAGTTACTGTTATAGGTGGCCAGGGTTATATATTTGGTAGAGGTAACCAACAAATCTCTGCTGAAGTTATTAAAAAAGTAGGCAAGAAAAATATAAGAGTTGTAGCAACTAAGAGCAAGCTGCTTTCACTTGATAGAAGACCACTTTTAGTAGATACTGGAAATGAAGAAGTAAATGCTATGCTCAATGGTTATATCAGAGTATTAACAAGCTATGAAGTAGAAACCTTTGAAAATGTAAAAGGATTATAAAGAAGATCTAAAATAGACATTTAAATATAATAAAGATATAAATAACACACCCCTTAATTCGTCAATCAATTAAGGGGTGTGTTTTATTTAATATTATCTAGTAATATTTTTTTAATATCGGATAAAGAATAGGGAGGTCCATGTAGAACTATCCTATCATCTATAATCATGGCAGGAGTTTTGCTTATTCCATATTCTGCAAATAGATTGTCACTTTCGATCAATACAAAACTAGTTTTAAGATCTAGTTCTTTTAAAGCCTGATCAACTATCGGGCCTAAGGGATTGCCGCCTCAAGAAACTATATTTAAAAGCTTTATACTCATAAAAAAACCTCCCTAAACTTTTACTTACAATAAGAAATACCATTAATTTTAGATTAATAGTATCTTCTATTACTTAAAAAGACTTTATTAAAACTTCTAATTCTTGGGATAAAACTTTGGCAAGTTCAAAGTCATTATTCTTTAAAGCCATCTCTATCTTGTTTTCAAGAGTTTTTATCTCTAACTCTATCTCTAAGTAATCCTTATCAAAGTGTCTCTTATAAATCATTTGCTTAAATTTCTTTAATTTCATTTTCCTTATAGACTTGTCTTCAATAATTAAAACATAATCCATAGAATTTACTATAGTATAAAAATCATGAGATACCATTAGAATGGCACCATTGTAATCATCAAGTGCTCTTTCAAGTGCTATCTGTGAATAGGTATCTAGATGGCTTGTAGGCTCATCTAAAAGCAACATATTTGCCTGGCTGATAGATATTTTAATTATCTGAAGTATATTTTTCTCTCCACCTGAAAGAGAAGAGATCTTTTGATTGGCTATAGATTCTTCTAATCCATATCTGCTAAGACAAAGTAGGATTTCTTCTGAGGTTTTAAATCCAGCATCAAATAATTCTTGTTTTACAGTATTAGACTCATCAAGCATCTCGCCTTGTAGCTGAGAGAGATAAGCTACTTCAACTCCCTCACCAAACTTGATAGCTTCATTTTTATTTTTAAACAAATCTCGCAGCAAGGTACTTTTACCAGTACCGTTTTGTCCGATTATTACTGCCTTATCTTTAGAAGCTATTTCAAAGCTGACATCTTCTAATAAAACGTCATCAAATGCAACGCTATAATCTTCTACTTTTAAAGCAATATCTTCTTGAAGTTCATTATCAGTAGTAAAACTCATATCGGGTTCTTTAATAAATACAAAAGGTTCCTTAACTCTTCTAGCTATGAGCCTCTCTTGTATCTTAACTCTTGAATTTACATGCTGACCAATACGTGCTTCTGGGTTTTGTTCAGCTGCAAACCTAAATTTCTTAATCAAAGCTTCATTTCTCTTGATTTCTTCATTATCTATATGAGCAAGCTCTTGAAGTTCGATTTTGCTTTCAAGCAGTGAGAAGTTATAATCTATATATCTTCCGTCAAACTCTTGAAGCTGCATATTTTCAAGATGAATTATCTTATTAAAGCAATGATTTAAAAGATATCTATTGTGAGTAATAACTAAAAGTGTCCCCTTATAAGAATTAATTAAATCCTTAAGTGAATTAAGATTTTCAAAATCTAAAAATACATCAGGTTCATCCATAATCATTAAATCAGGCAGAGTAAGCATTTCTTTAATAACTTGAACTAGTTTAAACTCTCCGCCGCTGAGTTCTGATATCATTAAATCTTTATGATCTATTAGTTCGGCTAGGTTTAATGTCTTATTGATTTTGCTTTCAAAATCATCCCCTCCAATTGCCTCTAAAGCGTCTGAAGTTTCTTGATATTCTTCTAATAAAGTTTCTATTTCAGAGGAAGTTTCCATCTCCTTGGCTATATCTTGCAATTTTTCTTGTAGATCGATATATTTTTCTGCAAGAAATTGGAAGACGGTGAGTTCTTTTGTATTTTTTATTTGAGAGAATTGACTTACATATCCAATTCTAGATGCTTCTTCTATTTCTAAATCTCCTGTAAACATATACTTTTCCGGATCCATAATAAAATCTGTTAAAGTACTTTTTCCGCTACCACTTACTCCTATAAAAGCACAATGTTGACCCTTTTCTAATGAAAATGAAATTTCTTCATAAAGATCTTTTTGTGGAAACGAGTAAGATAAATTATTAATTTTTAACATATTATCACCTTTCTTTATCGTCAAAAAAGGGCCTATAAAATAAGCCCTTAAATACCTGGTTTTCAATTTTAAATAAACAATTGATTTTTTATATAAAAGACATTCTTTTTAAATTTCTTTACACATTATAACATTATTTAAGCTTACTATCAATAAATCATTTAAAGAGTAAAGCTTAGTCAATTATTTAAGATATAAGAAGTTAAGCTTGAACTTCAGAAAGTTATATTAGAATTTTAATAGTCATTTCCTGATGATAAAAAACTCTAGGACAATCCAGATATTATAAAATATTTAGATTAGAAAATACTGTATCTAGGAGTAAATTAAAAATATAAAATGATAGATAAAGTGTTTTCTTTAAGTTAATCCAGATAAATTGTACTTGAATAGGGTAGATAAAACATATACTTAAAAAATTAACTAAGGTTAAAGAAAGGTGATAGACTTGGAAAAAACAACAGAAGAACAAATAATAGATGCTATAAATAAAAGCAAGCTAAAAGAAGAGGAAAGTATAGATTTAATAGAAAATTTATACTGGGCAGATTGGGCATTACTTAAAGAAGAATATCCAGATAAGATAGAAGAGATATTTGACTATATAAAAGATGAAAATCTAACAAATATAGAAATCTCAAAGGTTTTGAAATTATATAATAATCTTGATGGAGCCTATATAAGAGAATTTTCTGATATAATCTTAAAGTTTTATAAAAGAGATAAGCTAAGATTTATTAAGTCTTTAAGTCTTGAAAGTGATGAGACTATAAATTTAGTATATTTATTTAGAGATAATGATATGAAAGTGGATGAAGATGAAGAATTAATAGATATATCTAAATCTACTAGCTTATCCCAAGCCGAAAGTGATACAATTGAAACTTTTATGAAGATGTATAAAACCGTATGCAGTACCTGAGTATAAAATAAGGAGAAGGTCTCCTTTAAAATACAAATTTGGAGTGATAAAATGTTAGGAATAACAAATGTAAACTTAGAAACTATTAGTAATGGAAGCTTTAAAGCTGTTAGTATCCTATTAAAGGATGGAAAAATATTAGACTTTGGAAAAGATATAGACCTGTCTAGCTGTGAGAGAATAGTAGAGGGAAGGGAAAGAATAGTTACACCTGGAATAATCGATGCACACACTCATTTAGGATTGTCTGAAAGTGGAGTGGGTAGAGAAGGTATTGATACAAATGAAGGAACTGATCCACTTACTCCTTTTTTGAGCGTTCGTGATGGGATCAATATGAAAGACCAAGCATTTGAAAGCTTTAGAAAAGCTGGTACAACAACTATTGGAATATTGCCAGGAAGTGGGAATATTCTAGGAGGCACAGGTTTAGCCTTAAAATGTAAAGGAACTATAGTAGATGATTCGGTTGTAAAAGATCCAATTGGTATGAAGTGTGCCTTGGGAGAAAACCCTAAGAATAACTATGGAAGTAAGAACAAATCACCTTCTACCAGGATGGGAAATGCTTCTGTCTTAAGAACAGCTCTTTTAAAGGCCAAGGAACATTTACAAAAGCTAGAAAGCGCTGAAAATTCTTTATCTAAGCTTGAATCAGATAAAGTAAGTATGGCCCTTATACCGGTAATGAAAAGAGAAATACCTCTAATAATCCATTGCCACAGACATGACGATATAAGTACAGCTATTAGAATATGCAAGGAGTTTAGTGTTAAATATATACTTGACCATGTAACAGATGGATACTTGATAAAAGATACTATAAAAAGAGAAAACATCCATTGCGGAGTAGGGCCAACTTTAAACTATGGTTCAAAAGTAGAAAACAAAGATAGAGATTTCAAAACTCCTATTATTTTTAATAGAGAAGAGATTCCATTTTGCTTTATAACGGATCATCCTGTAATAGACGGAAGAAACCTAGTGCTAACAGCTAGTATAGCTACTCAATGGGGAATGCCAGATAGGCATGCGCTAAGATCAATAACCCTATCAGCAGCAGAACATATTGGAATAGATGATAGGGTAGGATCAATTGAAATAGGTAAAGATGCTGACTTAGTAATCTGGTCAGGAAATCCTTTAGAGCTTACTTCTTTTGTAGATATAACAATAATAGATGGAGAAATTGTTTATGAAAGGGAGGCTATATAATGCTTGTTTTTACTAGTGCAAAGATATATCCGGTTGTGGGCGAGAGTATGGAAAATGGAATGATCAAGATAGATAAGGCTGGAAAGATAAAAGAAATAGGAAAAAATCTCACAATTGAAAAAGATGATAAAGTTGTAGAATTAAATGGTAAAGTAATAATACCTGGTCTTATAGATGCTCATACTCATGTAGGAATGTGGGGAGATGGAGAAGGAAGAGCAGGCTATGATGGAAACGAATCAGTAAGAGCAATAACAGGAGAAGTAAGGGCAATAGATGCGGTAAATCCTAGGCAAATAAGCTTTGAAGGAGCCAGAGAGGGCGGTATTACAACTATACAAGTCTTACCAGGTTCAGGCAATCCAATAGGCGGTTTAGGCTTTGCTTGTAAAACCTATGGAACTATTATAGATGATATGGTAGTGAAAAACCCTACAGGCTTAAAGGGAGCTACTGGAGAGAATCCTAAGGTAACCCATGGTCAAAATGCAGCGCACTCACCAGCGACTAGGATGGGAACGGCATCTATGATTAGAGAATATTTTAAAGATGCTAAAACTTATGGGGATAGCAAGGAAAAAGCTAAAGCCAAAGATGAAATATTTAATTTAGATTTAAATTTAGAATCAGGGCTTATGGTTTTAAATAAAGAAATACCATTTAGAGTTCACGCTCATAGGCATGATGACATTGTTACTGTTATCAGAATATGTGAAGAACTTAAAATTAACTATACAATAGAACATTGTACTGATGGTCATCTAATTGCAGATTATTTAGGAAAGAAAAAAGTAACTGCTATGGTAGGGCCCGGCTTGTCTCCTGCTATGAAAGTTGAAACTGCTAATATAACAGATGAAAATCCTGCTATACTTTTTAAAAAGGGAGTAAAGGTTTGCTTAATGAGCGACCATCCTTTTATGAATTGCAGATATTTTTTACATTATGGAGCGATAGCTCATAAGTATGGATTACCATTTGAGGAGACCCTTAAAGCCATGACTATAAATCCAGCTGAAGCCTTAGGAATAGAAGATAGAGTAGGATCACTTGAAATTGGAAAAGATGCAGATTTTGTAGTATTAAACGATGAGCCTTTTACTTATAAAGGATATATAGAGAAAACATATATAGAAGGAAAACTAGTATGGGAAAGAGAGATATACTAAGAGAAAAATTAATTTAACAAATATAAAAATAATTCGATAAAGAATCTAATAAAAATATTAAGCGTTCCAGCTAAGTAAAGCTGCTAGAAACTCCTTGGAGTTTTTAGCAGCTTTATTTATGTATATTTCAAAATATATACTTAGAAAAAAATAAAGAAAAATTAAGAAAATATAAAAGAAAAGAAAAAATATTATTGACACACTGTGTGACAACTTGATATAATTAGTTATGACACACAGTGTGACGGAGGGGAAATATGATTAAGGATAAAAGAAAAGAAAAACAAGATCTTATAATAGAAAAAGCCAGAGAGGTATTTCTAGAAAAAGGATTTTTTAATACTGTTATGGATGATATAGCCCAAAGAGTGGGCTTAACTAGAAGAAGTTTATATAGATATTTTCAAACAAAAGAAGAACTTGCTTACGAAACTACCATAGAGCTTTTAGATGAATGGAATAGCTATCAAAATGATATTTTTTTAAAATTAGAAGGAGAAGGTATTAGGAGGTTAAAATCATTTTTGGATGATTTAATCGATTATATGGAAAAAAGAATAGACGTTATGATGTATTTAGGGGAGTTTGATTTTTACTTTAAGGATGATGGGCTTATAAAACCAAGCAGCAAAAGTATAGTAAAGTTTGATGAAATTATACTTAAGTCAGATCACTTACTTAGTGAAATTATTAAATTAGGAAAGAAAGATGGCTCTATAAGAGAGGACTTAGATGTAGATTTAACTGTTGCTACTATATCAAATGTACTTTGGAGTTTTGGTCAGAGAATTGCTATAAGAAGCAAGAGCATAAAAAAAGAATCAGGATTTAGTGGGATAGATTTAATCTATAACCAGGTAGATATTTATATTTTAGCTATAGAGGAGGTTAAATAAAATGAAACCTATAACCCTGCCTAAAGAATTTCTTCTTGGAAGTGCTACAGCTGCTACACAGATCGAAGGAGGGGATAAGAATAGTAATTGGTATCATTGGTCACTTAAGGGAAAAATTGCCAATAATGAGAGTTCTATAATAGCAGCTGATCATTATAATAGAGTAGAAGAAGATATAGCTCTTATGAAGGACATTCATCAAGAAATCTATCGAATGAGTATTGAATGGAGCCGTATAGAGCCCGAAGAAGGAAAATGGTCTCAGGAGGGAATCAGACATTACCAAGAAGAAATAAAGGCTTTAATAAGAGCTGGCATAAAGCCACTTATAACACTCCATCATTTTTCACATCCACAGTGGTTTGAAGAGATAGGTCAATGGACCAACAGCGATAGTGTAGGGTATTTCTTAAGATTTACTGAAAAAGTAATTGAATCTATAGGTAGAGATGTAAATGAATACTGCACTATAAATGAACCCAATGTTTTTGTAACAGATACATTTATGGATGGTAAATACCCTCCTGGAAAAAGGGATGATATTATCTCTTATTTTAAAGCATCAAAAAATATGATCCTGGCACATTTGAAAACCTATAGATTAATTCATCAGATGAGAGAATCTATGGGATATAAAGACACAATGGTTGGTATTGCTATACATTTGGCATATTTTGAAGTAAGTGAAGAAAAAATGTTAACTAAATTGAGCAAAAAGCTTATGGATTACTCTTTTCATCAAATGTTTTTAAATGGAATGATAGATGGGCATCTTAAGTTTCCTATAGGCAGCTCCTACCCACTGGGAAAAGGAGTCTATTGTGACTTTTTGGGAGTAAACTACTATTCAAGGCATCTAATTCATTCTTCAAACAATCCAGCCATGCTCTTTGGGGAGGTAAGAGTTGAAGAAGGACTTTCGGAAGAAAAGTTAAATGACTTGGGCTGGGAAATCTACCCGGAGGGTCTATATAAAGTGGTTAAAGAAGTTTATAATCTTTATAAGCTTCCCATATATATTACAGAAAATGGTATACCCGATGCAAAAGATTCTAAAAGAGCAAGGTTTATTTATGACCATATACTGGAAATTGATAAACTTATCCAAGAGGGAGTAGATGTAAGAAGATATTACCATTGGTCACTCTTAGATAATTTGGAATGGAATGACGGATTTACTCCAAGGTTTGGGCTAATAGAAGTAGATTATAAAACTCAGGAGAGAACAATCAGAAACAGCGGATATTTTTTTGGAGAACTATGCAGGAGGAAAGAAATAACCCAGGAGATGATAGCAAAATATATAGAGTAATAATTGTATTAGATTTGATAGTTAATTGATAAAATATCTCAAGGAGGAAGCCTTATGAATACAATTTCCAAGAGAAACAAATGGAGCTATAGCATAGGCTCAATTGGAAGAGACATGGTTTTTATCTTGGTATCCATGTTTATTCTGCCCTATATCCAATATACTATGAATCTTACTGTTGCTCAGTTTTCCGCTGTATCAGCAATTATGATATTTGCAAGAATATGGGATGCAG
>NZ_JARIEF010000061.1 GCF_029266915.1 Tissierella sp.
TTTTAAGAACCTGGTCCCCTGTCTGATGACCAAACTTATCATTGACTCTTTTAAACCTGTCTAGATCATACATAATTATAGAGAACTCCTGTCCATTTGCTTTCGTAGATTTTACAAGTTCCTTCAAGTCCTCATCAAGATGCTTTCGGGTAAGAGCTCCTGTAAGCTTGTCTATATTAGCAATTCTAGCCAATTTATATTTTTCACATAAGATAGCAGTTAAATTTACCAGGCCTATATTTTCCCTCAAAACCTCTTCACTAAAGTTATTTATTATATTTTTAGTTTCAAGATAGATATATCCCAGTAGCTTATAATCCTTTTTATAGATCTCCTTATTATGTTGCTTATACCAGGAGGCATATCCATTTACAATTGGTATATACATAGCCGCTTTTAAAGATCCTCTTAATAAGCCCCTATCATATTCATTAAGAATCCTTTTGGAGGAGACTACTATAGGCTCCATTGAAGTCTTAAGGCGTTCAAAGGCGTACCGGCTAGTCTCCCCTTTCGTCTCACTTCCTATAGAAGCTGCAGCAGTTAGCTCTTTTTCTTCTTCAATTATAATTTCAGCTTTTGAAGCTAGCGTAATATCCGCTAAATATTCCAGCAGCTTCTCTAGATTTCCTGAAACATCCTCATCTAATTCCTCCATAATATTCCGCTCTTGAAATGCCTCTCCCTTTATCGGCCCTAGAGCATTCTTCCTATAAGCATCTATAAATCTTTTATTATTTGCTAAAATATTGTAATCCCTATCCATAAGTTCAGACAGCTCATCTAAAGATTCAATTTTATAGCTATCTTTTTCTTCTTTTAAAACCAGCTCTTCTTTATTTTGTAAAAACATCTCCAAGAGCTCTCTAAGTCTGTAGAAAAATCTAATATAGTAATAATTATTTACAAAGTCCAGTTTATACTTGTCAGGAACTTCATCTATCAAAGTTCTCATAATTTCAGCCGCCCCTATATAATAATCCACAGCCCAGTAATAATCCTTACCCTCATAGTAATAATTGCCTATCTCAATTTTAGTATTTGCTATCAGGAGTTTATTGCTATTTCTCTTAGCAAGCTTTAAAGCTGTTTTTAAAGAATCTATAGATCTTTGCCCCTCATTGAGTAGGCCTTTAGTATAATGATAATAGCCCCTTCCCTCCTGGTCTATTTTCTCGTCTATTGAACTTTCCATCTCCTGGAAGATTTTGACTGCATTTTCTCTATCACCTTTTCTATAGAGCATCTCAGACGCCTTTGAAAGTTCTGTTATTCTTACCTGAGGCATATCAAGCTTTCTAGATTTTTCAATTATCATATCCACGTAGCCGTCAATTTCACTCTCTTCAAGTTCTTCTGCTACTATCTTGAGGGCGTAATATCTTATAGAATACTTATAGTTTGTAGAAATAATTTCTCCCTTAACCTGATCCAGTCCTTCTCCCATCCAAAACAGCGAGTCATAAAAGGCTCCCAGATTATAATAAACCTCTCCTTTTACCATTTTAAGTTCATCTGAGAACATTTGATTGTTTTTTGACAGCTTTAGAGAAAGCTTATAATATTCACAAGCCTTGGAATAGTCACCCTTATCCAGACAAAGCACTGTAAGCTGTATATATAGGAAAAACACATCTAGCTTGTAATTGACTTCCAGTGCTAACTTTAAAGACTTTTTAAAATAATAATAAGCCTTGTCGTAATTATAACTTTCGTAAAAAAGAGCTCCCATATTACTCAATGACATAAGCTCACCCGATACTATCTCACCTTTTTGACTTATCTTTAATATTTTCTCATAATATTCTAGGGCCCTTTCATCATTTTGATAATTACTATGATAAATTATGCCGATATTATTTAAAGCATAGACAATTCCTCTTGTATAGCCTATAGTCTCTAGCAGCTTTATAGACTTTTCATTGCATTCTATAGCTTCTTCAAACTTGTTTAACCTGATATATACCCGCCCCATCATTCTATAGGCATCTGCCTTGGGCTTTATATAGGCCTTGCCCGCTCTGTTTATGATCTCCTTGCAAAGATCCCTACACTCTTGAAGCCTATTTGCGTTAAAGAGCATTACAGTTTCAAGAATGTTAAACCTAAGTCTAAACTCTAAATCATCCGTTTCCTTAAATAAATGCGATGCTATCTTAATATAGTGCTCCATCATTTTGAAGTTACCTGTCAAGAGGTGTATCTCACCCTTTAATATATTGATCTTGAGGCTGATCTTTAAATCTCTCTGGGTTTTATTTAATTTTTCTATCATCTCTATACTGGCTTGAGCCCTATCAATCCATTCTATCTCCAGGCACATATCAATTTTTTTAAAGAGCAGATTTATTTTCTGAGAGATATTTTCCTCTCCCATATAACTAACAGCGCGGTCTAAATCTTCTACAGCACCCTTGATATTCTTAACTGAATACTTTTCCTTAGTACTTTGAATCAAGTATCTTCTCGCCCTTTTGACGTCTAAAGATTTTTCAAGATGATAGATAAGTTCATCCAGATTTACCTTTACATGCTTCTTGATTCTTTCGATAAGCACTTCTGCCGCTAGCTTGTGCGTATCTATCTTTATATCTTCTGGGATTTTTTCATATATAATATCACTTAAAACCCGGTTGTTTATTTCGTATACCTCTTCATGATTTCTAAAAGCTATGCTCAAGATTCCCCTGTTATTTAATTCAGCAAGAGCTGCCTCCAGATCTTCTCTTTTAATAGATAATAACTCCTCTAGGTCGGTTAAACCTATAGGGTTAAAAGCCAGAGAAATCGCATCTATTATAAGCTGCTCCCTCTGAGTTATATCTTCTAGCTGATTTAAAAGAGCTTCTTCAAGATTATCGGGAATAGCAAGTCCTTTATAATCTGTATCTTCTTTTTTAATATCTATATACCATAGACCGTTATCTTCTTGTCTATATAGCCGCTTGCTGGAGTAGAGCTCTTTCACTATTTCACTAACAAAGAGAGGATTTCCATAGGACTTTTCATAAACTCTTTGAGAGAGTACAAGCGGAACATGATTCATAGACAAGATATTTTTTATCATCAGGCCGGTCTCTTGAAGATTTAAATTCTCAAGTTGTCTAGTAGATGTTTCATTAGAATCTTTTAAACGCTTAATAAAGTCCAGATTGTTTTTATTTTCTTCAAGCTTCTCTCTTTTATAAGAAAAAATTAGGATTATGTTTTTTTCCTTTATAATTTCAGAGTAGATATATTTTATAATATCAATCGTAAAGTCACCTGCTAAATTTATATTATCAATTATTATAACGCCTGGCTGAAGTCTTAAAATATCCAGGATAAATTTAGACATCTTATTTAAAAGTTTATCCCTCTTAGCTGGATCATTGAAAGACTCTTCAAAGCCAGCACTCTTAAAATCAATCTCACCCGTCATCATTCTATCTAGTTCAGTCTTGCCCATCCCAGCTGCAAGTTTATCCCAATTTAAGATCATACTGTTAAATATTCCTTCTAAAACATCCACATCATCATCGATATCATTTAACTTGTAATTGGAATAGACATTAGCGCCCTTCATTTTAAGCAGAAAATCTATTTCCTTTAAAAACCTAGTCTTACCCACTCCAGAGCTACCCTCTATAAGGAAAATATTCTTATTTCCCTTATAATCCATCATATGCTCATAAGATTCCTCTATATCTTCTATAAGACTCTCCCGTCCAACTAGCTTGTTATAAATATTGAGTTTCTCCAGGCTTTCTATAGGCACAACCGAGTAATCTGTTCCTGCTGCTAAATTTATATCCGCTATATAGTCAGTTATATATCTATAGGGATACTCTTTTTCTAGGCTTAAAAGTTTTTTCAAAACCGGCAGTACTTTTAAGATAAAGTTTTTTTCCTCATCATTTAAATTTCCAAACATATCTCTCTCTATGGATTCTTTAAAAGCCTCTATAATATCAATCTCCAAAAATTTGCAGTCACCCTTGCTTATCATGTTTATAAAAATCCGGCCCAGTGAATGCATATCCATCCTTCTATCACTAAGGCTTAAACCTTCTGCTTTAAATATTTCATGCGATTCGTCTTCCCCTTCTCCCTCTCGATCGCCCTGACCAGAGAGAACTGCCTGAAGTTTTACCGAAGCAAGATCCTTAAGTTTTATCCCGTACCCTTCTTTCGTCTCAATAACAGAGATATCCCTTATGTTGAGTCCTCCATAAGCATAGCTGTTTAAATGAACATAATGCAGGGCCCTAAATATCTCCAGGCTTATATCTATAATTTCAAATGTACTTTTATCTTTAATATAATCCAGGATAGGTATAGGATTGTCTATATATTCACAGGTATAAAGATATTGTTCATCTATATTTTTTGTATTATCAATAGCTGAAACTCTATCAAAATTGGAATTTTTAATTATCCCCTTATAGTCCAGGCTGTTTAAGCCTATAAACTCCTCTATATAAAACTTTTTAAGCTTATCGCTCATAATATTTTTTTGCAGGATATTTACTCTTATAAGCAAGTCTTCATTCCATAAATCAGCACACAGATAAACAGAAAGATCCTCTCCTTCTTCTAACTGTTCTATAACTTTATACCTATTATTTATTAGTTTCATAAAGCTTCCACCTCCTGGATTAAAATATTCATATGTATACTTCATTTATCGGACTATTGCAGTGAAGTTTTAACTATTTCTTCAATTTTTTCCAACATTTTCCCCCCAGCTCTAGTATAATAAAATATATGCTTTAAATATCACCTCTGGAGGAATGGCAATGAATGACATAAAGAAAAGATATGTTAAGTTAATTATCGGACTATTTGTATTCGCAATTGGCAATGTAATAACCATAAACGCAAATCTGGGTTACTCTCCCTGGGATGTTTTTCATCAAGGTATTGCCAATCTGATTAATATAGATATAGGAACAGCCAATATAATAGCAGGACTTTTAATAGTAGTAGTCGGAATTTTTAAAGGCCAAAAGCCTGGAACCGGAACTCTTTTAAATATGTTTCTCATAGGAGTTTTCATAAATCTACTCTTAAAAATAGATATTATCCCTGTATTTTCAAATATCTTACTGAGGATCTTATCTATACTACTAGGAATGCTCATTATGGCCTTTGGAATCTACCTCTACATATCCGCAGGCTTTGGCGCAGGTCCAAGAGACGGACTTATGGTCATGCTCCTAAAGGCTACAGGCCGGTCTGTAAGTTTTATAAAAAACTCTATAGAAATAACAGTTCTCCTAGTAGGTCTTCTGATGGGAGGCCCACTTGGTATAGGTACAGTTATGACCTCCCTTGGCATGGGATATATGATGCAGTTTGTATTCAAGCTCTTTGATTTTGATCCAAAAGCAGTAATTCACCGAGATTGGAATGACGAAATCAATGCTTTTAAAGGATTGTTCGGTAAAAAGATAGGATAAAGTCCTAATATATCTAAAAACCTTGTTATTTCTCTATCATATTTTAGAAATAATCGGTATAATAGAACTATAGGACTTAGTTAGATAAAATAATTGAAAGGATGTTGATAAGATGTTAAAGCAAGAACTAGAGATTATTGGTCAAGCTATACTAAACGAAGTTGAAGGTTATGAGTTTTACAAGATGGCTGCAAATCAAGATGCAACATTTGCAAGCAAAGAAGCATTCATGGAACTAGCTAACGAAGAACTAAAACATGTAGAGTTTTTAAAGGCTATGCTTAATAAAATCAAAGATGGCAAGCAAGATGAACTAAGACTAGCGCACGAGATAACTCCTCCTTCGCCTGATATATACAACTGGGCTAAGGTAGATGATAAACACACCAGCATGGCTATGAGTGTATTTGGAATAGGCATTCAAATGGAAAAAGACTCTATAGTTTTCTATCAAGATGCTAAAGAAAAGTCAGGCATAGCAGAAGCAAAAGAACTATACGACCTTCTTATTAAATGGGAGAGAGTTCATTTAGAACAATTTACAGAGCAATATGAAATGTATAAAAAAGATTGGTGGGACGAACAAGGATTTGCACCATTTTAATATAAGAAAACAATAGGAAAACAATAACAAAAACCATAAAAAAAGACTTCTACACACCAAGTATTAGTCTTTTTTTATGGTTTTTTTCCCTGCCACTGACTAGAAGGTTTGGATTCTTCCTTAGCCTTTGAAGTTACAATATTTATATTTCCCGTAGTTTTATCCACGCTATAATACATATCCCCTGAAATCTTATCGCTTCCATCCTTGCTATAAGCAAAATCATAGTACTTGTTTTCAACACCATTTTTTATATCTTCAATATCCTTAAAATAAAACAACTTCTCCGGATCCTCTCCCGTTTTATCGATTAATACATCAAAAGCCTCATCAACTGTAAGGTCTTTCTTTGCCTGGGCCTGAAGTTTTTTCTTAGCTTCTAGGCTCTTGTTTATAGCCTTAACCAAGATTACAGATCTATCTTTTTTAGCTTCCCAAACGTCACTTTCTATTTCATCTTTAACAATCTTTGTTATCTCTGTGGTCTCTTCTTTAGGAACATCCTCTTCTACAACAACTATGGCATCTTTTTTTGCCAAAGACTCTTCCTTCTCTAAGTAAATCCTACCTTCTAGTTCTCCAAGTTCAATATTATAGCCCAATATCTCGCTTATCTCTTGGGCGGAGATATAAAACTTGTCATCGCTTTTAATCAGGCCATCTACCAATCGATCTTCAAAATATAGTTTAAAATCTGTAGGGCTAGTGCTTAGATAATCAGAGGATGCAAATATTATAAATATAGATGCTATCATAATCCCAATTCCTGTAAGCAAACCTATTAAAAAATCCTCCAATTTAATCTTAATCACCTCATGTTTATAAGCATTTATCTATGCAATACTCTCTATATACAGCAA
>NZ_JARIEF010000095.1 GCF_029266915.1 Tissierella sp.
CCTGTTTTTAATATTCTTCTATTTAATTCCATTTTATCACCTCTTAAAAGAATTATGGTCTTGCCTGAAGATTTCTCACTAAATTATATATCTATTCCTAGTCTAAATACTTTCATCTTTAATCCAACTCTTATCAAGATCATCTTTAACATATAATCTTACAATCTCACCGCAGTCTAAACATATATCACAAAGCATTGGAGAAGTCTGAGTGAATATACCTTTACTAGATTGTGGTCCAATATCTCCCATTTGAGTTGAAAAACCCATTTTAATAGCTTTTTATATATTATCACTTTTTTTTTACAATTCACACTATACCTCCACAATATTACTTAAATCCCTTCTTCTAAATAGATTAGTAGATTATTTAGAAACTAATTGTTTTCTTTATATATTACCTGAACCTTTAAGCTTTTTATGTTCTACTTCTCTTCAAATATACTAACTACTTTCATACATTCATCACAATAATATCCTTCCGCTGTGAAATCAAGCTCAACCCAGTTTCTTTTTACTTTCTTTTTAAGTTCTTCTTCTGGATACCATAGCACACTGCTATACATATTATTGCTTGTATCTATAACCTTTACTCCACCTTTTTGTATTTCTTTTAAGCAGTATGGGCAGTTCATCTTATAACCTCCAATTAAATATATTTTAATCTAAATCAATAATAATCTTATTGCACTTTTCGCATCTCAAGCAATCAATCCTTGACTTGTTGCTTAAGACTTCACCACCGAATACAGTATGTCTTTCAACAAAACCCATCTCCTTATCATGCCACTTAAAAGAGTATCTTCCACTATCAATATATCCTTCTATTAGATCTGAATTGCAATAAGGACATTTTAACTCCATATTATATCCACTCCTTTATTTTATTCTTTCTAATTTTTTTCAAGATATGAATTTATTACTTTCTACTAACTCATTGTTTGTTTATTTTTCTATTAGTTCTTTTAATTCATCATTCAAATTTTCAGGGAGCTTTACTTTTATATATTCAATTTCTCCTGTGGCCTCAAGTTCTTTGGTAGAGTTCTCCATTATCCCTTTAGGTATTACTATACTACTATCTTCTAACAGCATGAATATTCTTAGATAGGAGTTATCTAAGGTTTCTACTGATAATGTTTCTGGATCTTCAATTAATTCAATCCTAGCTTTAACATCTTCTTCAAATGAATCAACATAAACGCCTTCAAGACCTCTGAGTTGATTAAATATATTTTCTATAGTATTTTTATCATCAATTACTTGCCCTGAATAAAGTAGATTTTCTGCTTGTTTTACAATATCTTCTTGAATTTTAATATCTTCTTCAGACATTTTTAAAACATCATCATACTTTTCTTTCATTGACTCAGTACTTGCTATCACTTTCTCCTCTGCTTCATTTAATTCTTTAAGCTGAGTATCACTATGAATTCTTAATTGTTCTGGTGTAACTAAAAAATCTAAACTTACAAGATCCAAAGAGTTATCCTTTGCCGTGCATCCTACAAGGAAAATTCCAAGAAAGAATATTATAGATATATTTTTTAAAAAATTATTCTTCTTCATAAAATCAGCTCCTTATTGAAATTTAACTTAATTTAATATTAATGATGCTAAATTAAAACTTATATTTTGTATTTATCCTCAATTATAAAGTCTTTATATAGGGAATTTGAAAATTTGTTAATTGCAGTTTGGTCTGTTATAAATTGGAAAGTTAAGCTATGATCCATATTATTTCCATATATCTTCCCTGCAATTGTTATATGACCTTTTATATCTAAACTAAATTTTATATTAGAACCATAACAAATATCATTCAAATTTACTATGTGTAGTTTAAATTCATATAAATCCTTCAGCTCTTTAATAAATTTAATAAAATCTTTTATATTATATTCAAAATCAGAGCTCCCTGAAAACTCTCCTGAAACCAACTTAATATTAAATGTTGTATTATAAGGATTACCACTATTAAAATCTTCATAAGAGACGCTAATATTACTAATAATTAATTGCTTACAGGAATTTCCTGTATCAATAGAGTAAGACTTCAAGCTTATCACCTCTCAGATTTAAATTACTTTTAATTCACAACTATCTACAAATGCTCACTAGAATAATTTATTAAGTTTTATAAATCATATTTTTTTACTTTGTTTTTTATTAAGATCTTGAGAATGATGGCAATAAATATAACCACCGCAACAGCTAAACCATATATTAGAATAGTAGTATACCAAGGGTCTGATTGCATTTCATATAAATCATGATATTTTTTATAGTCAAAATATCTATGCAATGAATGACTTATAAAAATACCCATAAATGAACCAATTACAATATTTAAATTTATATCCCACTTTTTTAATTTTTCCAATATTTCTCCTCCTAATTATTAGTTTCTCTTTTACTGCTGATGTAAAACCAATTTAGGTGTAGATCTAATAAATTTGCTCATAAATTCTTGAATCCAAGTTAGATTAATATAAATCTAAAAACTACCTAATCTTTAATGTAATAATTTCCTAAGTCGACTACAATTCCTTATACTCCCTCCTAATCTCCTCAAGCAACTCCTGATCTACCTCTGCAGCTGAATATCTACTCCTTATATAAATTTCTCTTATTCTCGAAGTTTTCTTTTCTAAAACTCTTTTAGCTTTTTTATCTATCTCAAGTGTTGAGTCGCTCTTTAATATCTTTGCATCATTCTTTATTAGTTTTTTTAGAAATTTTCTATAATAGTATCTTATTTGTTCTTTTAACTCTGTTGGATACTTATCTCTTGCAAATCTTTTTTTCTTTTCTTTCTTATTATGAATATATTCTCTTTCTTCTACATAGCCCGATCCAACCTGTCTTCTATCTCCTTCTTTTTTAATCATTCTATATATAATATAGATTACAAACATAATAAGAGCTAATCCTATGATATTTTTTAAGATTGTAAAATCTCTGGCCGGCTTTTCTGCCAGTTGTTTAAACCTTTCAATCTCTTCCATTGCAAGTTCTTCTGCTTTTGTTGTTTCTAATAACTCACCTGGCTTTTCCTTAACTCCCTCTTCCATATTAAGCCTATCAAATATAAAACCTACCACTTGTCCCATCAAATAAAAAGGATAGTATACAAGACTTATAGCTTGTTCTACCAAGATCAAAAATGAATCTCTAAACTTTTCAAAGGCGGTTAAGGCAAATACAAAAGATATGATTATGGAGTACTTTATATTGTTCTTTCTTATATTACCCATATCCATATTTGAATCTAAATGTCTTATACTTCTTGCTAAAATTATTGAAGATAAGAAGTAAACTATTATAAAAGGTATGGCGCCGTTTACATAGAGACTAAAATCCTCCAGCAAAAATCTTGCATAAATCAGCGGTATGTAGACTAAATAACTCTTCTTAATCCTATCGACATATACATGATGGGCTCCCTTATAGAGCGAATTTCTTAAATATAAAAATATTAAGATAGACGTTGCAACTATAAAAATAAAGGCACTGATTTCCCGATAGAAGATAAGTGGTACTAAAAAGAGCAGACTGCTTATTTCATATAGTTTTGACTTAGTATGAAGAAGGGCATAAACAAAAGCTGCGCTAAGGGTCCATAAGAACAAGACTGCCATCTGATCCGGCTCTGCAAAGGAAATAAACATCATAAATATAGAGTATAGAAATGAAACTATAGATATTATCTCTATGAATATTATTTCAATCATTCTACTTCTCCTCCATACTTAATAATATTATTATCTAGCTCTTGCAAATATTCTTCTTCTAAAGATATAACTACTGCCCGGCTTACATTTCTGCTCAATTGATTTAAAGGCTCTATATAGGTTTCAAGTACCCTAGCGGTTATAATAACGGCGGTTGTATAATTGCCTTGCCTTCTACTTATATCGATTAGTGTGGTTTCAAAAAATGGTGGTACCCTATAGTCCAGTCTTCCTAGTATCCTCAGTATATGTTCTAAATGACTCTCACCTAATCCTGGATAATGAAAGTATCCTCGCTCTTGTGAGAGGTCTATATCGTTTCTGTTGATAGCTAGTCCATAAGGAATCTTAGCTTCTTCAAACTCTTCCATAACTCCCCTTGCTAGGGATATGACCTTTTCAAT
>NZ_JARIEF010000099.1 GCF_029266915.1 Tissierella sp.
TCCTTCTGGGAAATAATTTCTTACTCTGAAACCGCTTCCTACCCAGTGTTCTTTTTCTATAAGATATTTTTCTTCTATTGGTCGTAAATCAGCCATTTAATCACCTCTATTTTATTTTTAAATTAAATTTTCTCAGCCTTCTATCCAACTACAACTAAATGATATCATAAAATATGTTAAAAAAGTAGCAATATTTATAATGACCATCTATAGTCTTTTACAAAAAAAATTAATTTTATTCCTTAGATTATCAATACTTCTATACTATAATTGTTTATATAAGGATGAAAAGTTAAACTCAGCAATAAATTTGTTACCGAATTGTAGGTTGGAATATTAATATAATAGTGTATAATATAAGATGAAAGACAAGGATGTATATAATATAACAATATCATTAGATTGAAAATAGGAGATGTTAAGTTTATGAACAGAAGGTCGTACAGGAAAAGAAAAATGAATAGGAAGATGAGGAGAATAAGATTTTCCGCTTTAATCATACTTTTAATTGCTTTAAGTGTTTTTTCAATTAAATTTATAGGTAAAAATAAAAGTGATGATCGGGCAGAAATACCAGAGAAGATATCAAAGGGAAAAGTTATGTATAATGAGAATATAATAAAGCCGGCAAAAGAAAATAAAAATTTAGGAAATATTGAGTCAATTATTGAATATGAAACTAACGGGCTTATAGGAGCTCATTATCCTGTATTTGGTAAAAAGAATATTGATAAAATAAGTAAAGATAGAGTAAATAAATATATTGACGATTTTAAGAGTAAATCAGCAGAGATATCAAACAATGATAAAGACTACAAATATGAACTTAGTGTAGATTATGAAACTTATAATGCTCCAGCAGATATTGTAAGTGTAAGCTATAATATCTTAGAAAATTCAATTTATATGGCACACCCTGATGAAAAAATGGTTACTAGAATATATGATTTATCAGGAGATAAGGAAATTAAATTAGATGATATTTTAGATGGTGAATATCTTAAGTTTTTATCTGATAAAAGTGAGAAATACTTTAAAGACAATGAAGAATATAAAGACAGCATAGATACAGAGCAGTTTAAGGAAGGAATCGCTCCAAGAGCAGAAAATTATTCTAACTTTATATTTAAGGAAGATAAATTAGTTATTATATTTGAAAAATATACACTCTTTAGTGGGAGTATGGGATCAACTTCTGTTGAAATCTCATATTTAGATTTGAAAGATTATTTAAAACCTGATCGCTTTGAAGCGTTTACTAAGGAAAAATATGTAGAGAAGGTAGAAGAAGAAAAGTCAGAAACAGCAGATGTAGTTCTACCTAAGAGAGTTGTAGATGGAAGTAAACCTATGATTGCTCTGACATTTGATGATGGGCCTAATAAAAAAACAACTGTGCCTATTTTAGATGCTTTAAAGAAACATAATAGTGCCGCTACATTCTTTGTATTGGGTAACCGTGTTTCAAATAATACCGATATATTAAGACGTATGTTGGAAGAAGGCAGTGAAGTGGGAAATCACAGTTATAATCATAAGGAACTGACTAAAATATCTTCTCAAGAACTTTCAGAACAAATAAAGAATACTCAGGACGCTGTTGTTCAAACTACGGGAATTGAACCTAAGCTTCTAAGACCGACTTTTGGATCTTATAATGATAATTTAAAAGCACAAGTAGAGATGCCTTTTATTCTATGGTCAGTGGATACCTTAGACTGGAAAAGCAGAAATACTCAAAAGGTTGTTCAGCATGTACTAGCTAATGTAAAAGATGGCGATATCATATTGATGCATGATATTTATGAAAGTACAGCTCAAGCTGCAGAAATATTAATTCCTAAACTTATAGATATGGGCTATCAGCTAGTAACTGTAAGCGAGCTTTATGAGTCAAGAGGAGTAACTTTTGAAAACGGACATATCTACAATCAGATGATAAAAGAATAAGAAAAGGTAAATGAACTTGCAGGATATGAGACTTTCTTAATTAATATAAAATCTTATATTTGGTGTAGAGGGAAAATCGAAATAAGCAGCTAGTGATTTTAGTTAAGCTAGAATAGGTTACATTTATAAATGTTTAAGGTATAATAAATCCTAATATGATATAATCTCTTTAAAGATTATGTAGTATTAGGATTTTGACTTATAGAGGGTAAGGAGGAGCTTTAATGAACTATTTAAAGGATTTTAAAAATAGGGAAAATATTTTAAACGGAATTGTTGTAGTTAGTCTTCTAATGCTTGGTTTCTTGTCATATTTTGTAAAAAATTCTGGTATCTATGCCTTTATAAGTTTTACTATTGTAGTTTTTACATCCTATATACTCATACCACTAAATGAAGATTATGGAGAAGGAGATAGCAAAGCTAGGTTTATAGGATTAAAACTTTTACTAAGATTTATAGTTTCCATAGTTTTCTTAATAAGCATATATATGATATTCCTTCAGAAAAACTATAATTTAAAGTATACATACTATATAACTATAGTTGGGATTGTACTTATAGCTGGACAAATAAGCTATAAAAGTATAAGGTCTGAATATCAAAAAAGAGTAAAGAAGGAAAATGGTAAGTATAGAAATGCAAACTTAATTATAGTTATACTATATACCGTTTGGTTGTTTGGATTTTTCTTTTATATAGGATTCGATAGGCTTATAATTCCTCCTAGAGAACTTGTTTTAGAGCAGCTAAAGAGTCCTGAATCTATTACGGTTTATAAAATGGACGATGATTTTTATGAAGAGGACTTGGAGGATATGTCAAATAATGCCTGGAAAGATATAGATGATCCTGAGCTGATTGAAAAAATAGTAAATGAATTAAATACTCAGAAGATAGAAAATTTAACTGGGACAGATATAATTAATTATGAAAGAATGATAGATCATAATAAAGAGGATTATACTCTATATTTTAATTATGCAGAAAACGGTTCTGGAGATGATATGATCCAAAGACGCTATAAGGATAGACTTAAAAAAGGCTATGTAGATAGCTTAGTAATAACCTATAATGGAGCTGTCTTTATGGAGGACGGGATGACAAAAGACGCAATAATATTTTATGAAAGCCATTATATGGATATCTTTTCTATAGAATTGTCCCAAGAACTAATAAAGATGATTAAAGAGATATACTAATAAATATAAATTCATAGAAAATTTAAATACAGCTAAGAGAGCTTATGATAAAATCTTTTAGCTGTATTTTTTATTTTTTAAATTTATCTTAATATATAAGTTTAGAGTTGTAAAAGTGGGTAATATATATTATAATTAGGTGAGCCTAAATTTAAAGGGGGAAAAGATTTGACGGGAAACAGAGAAGACTATTTAAAGGCTATTTATGAGCTTGGAGGAGAGAAAAATAGAATTGGAACTAAAAATATAGCATCTGCTCTTAAAATATCAGCTCCTTCAGTTTCAGAAATGATTAAAAACCTAGTAGAAGAGGGCTATATTGAGTACCAATTATATAAGGGAGTAAAGCTTACAAAAAAAGGTTTAGATGAGGCGCTTCATATAAAGAAGCGGCATCTGCTTTGGGAAGTTTTTTTAGTGGAAAAACTTGGATATGAGTGGGAAGATGTACATGAAGAGGCTGAACTTCTTGAGCATATTACCAGTTCTGAGCTTGAAGCAAGATTAGATAAATACTTAGAATATCCTAAAGTCTGTCCTCACGGAACACCTCTTGAGGATAAGAGTTATCTTTTTGACGCTATTACTATGGACAGTATAGGTAGAGGCGAAAAGACCTTTATTAAAAGATTTAAAGATGAAAAAGAAGTTTTAAGATTTTCAAAAGATAGGGGTTTAAATATCGGAGATATGATAAAGATAGTAGAAAATGAACTAGATGCACCTATAAAAATAGAAAAGAATGGCCAGTATATAGAAATAGATAGACAACTAGCAAAAAAAATATATGTTAAATAGGAGAGAAAATATATGAAAAGATTGATAAGTGTTATATTAGCCCTGTCTCTGATGATAGTAGTACTTGGAGGATGCGCTAAAGACTCAGGGGTAGATGATGGTAAGTTAAGGGTTGTAACTACAACTACTATAATAGCAGATGTGGTTAAGAACTTAGCAGGAGATCTGGTAGAAGTTGAAGCTTTAATGGGACCGGGAGTAGACCCCCACCTTTATAAGGCAAGTGCTGGAGATGTTAGGAGAATGAATGAAGCAGATATGGTTGTATATAATGGTCTCCACCTTGAAGGTAGAATGGGTGAAGTATTTGAAAGTATAAAAGATAAAATAATATTTGCAGCAAATGAAAACTTAGATGAAAGCAAGTTATTAGACTTTGAAACAAGTCCAGGATTCTTTGATCCTCACGTATGGTTTGACGTGGAGATATGGAAAGGGGCTACAGAGAGAATTGCAGAAGGGCTAGTAGAGCTGGACCCTGATAATAAGGATAAGTATGAAGCTAACTTAGGAAAGTATCTGGCAGAGCTAGATGAACTAGATAAATATGTTAGAGATAGAACAGAAGAAGTTGATGCTGATAAAAGAATACTTGTAACAGCTCATGATGCCTTCCAATATTTTGGTAATCAATACGGTTTTGATGTTCGTGGACTTCAGGGAATAAGTACAGATGCAGAAGCAGGAACTTCTGACGTTAGGGAACTTGCAGAATTTATAGTTGAAAAACAGATAAAAGCGATATTTGTAGAGTCTTCAGTTCCTAGAAAAAATATAGAAGCGCTTCAAGAAGCAGTTAAAGCCAAGGGATTTGATGTAGAGATAGGGGGAGAACTTTACTCAGACTCAACTGGAGATGCAGGAACTCCGGCGGAGAGTTATATAGGGACAGTTAGAGAAAATATAGATACAATAGTTGATGCTTTAAAATAAAGTTTATGTGGGGGAAAAGAAGAGATGAGTGAACTTGATTATATAATAAAGGTAGAAGATATGACTGTGGCCTATAGCGTAAAACCGGTTTTATGGGACATAGATTTAGATATTCCAAAGGGAGTTATGATGGCAATAGTAGGACCAAATGGAGCGGGTAAATCCACTCTTATAAAAGCGATGTTGGACCTTATAAAACCGGTTTCAGGAAATGTTTTATTTAATGGACAAACTTACAAAGAACATAGAAAATTTATAGGCTATGTTCCTCAAAGTGAGAGTGTTGACTGGGACTTTCCTTCAGACGTTCTTGATGTAGTTCTAATGGGGAGATACGGAGAACTTGGTTGGTTTAAGAGACCAGGAAAAAAAGATAAAGAACTTGCCTTAGAAGCTCTTGATAAAGTAGGGATGAAAGATTTTGCAAATAGGCAGATCTCACAACTCTCAGGCGGCCAGCAGCAAAGAATATTCCTGGCAAGGGCTCTTGTACAAGATGCCGAAATCTACTTTATGGATGAGCCTTTTAAGGGAGTAGATGCAAGAACTGAAGGGGCTATAGTGGACCTTTTAAAAGAACTTAAAAACAGAGGAAAAACTCTTATAGTAGTTCACCACGACCTTCAAACGGTAGCGGAATATTTTGATTGGGTTGTTCTTTTAAATCGTCAGATCATAAAGGCAGGACCAGTTGAGGATGTATTTACTGATGAAAATATAAATAAAACATATCGAAGTACAGGTCAAATTTTAAAAAGGTAGGGGATAGAATTGGATATTATAAATCTTATATTAACAGATTATACACTGCAAATTGTATCCCTAGGGTCTGCTCTGCTTGGAATAATAAGTGGAGTGCTTGGAAGTTTTGCAGTAATTAGAAAGCAAAGTCTTCTGGGGGATGCAGTTTCTCACGCAGCACTTCCTGGAATTGCCATAGCTTTTTTATTAACCGGAACTAAGAACACCGAAATACTCCTTCTAGGAGCACTTGTTTCAGGACTACTTTCTACATTTTTGATAAATGCTATAAGCAAGTATTCTAGGATAAAGTTTGACAGTGCGCTAGCTCTTATTCTTTCAGTATTTTTTGGTGGGGGACTTGTTCTCCTAACCTATATACAAAAGATACCAAATGCCAATCAGGCAGGACTTGAAAAGTTTATATTTGGTCAGGCTTCAACCGTCCTCCTAAGAGATGTTAAGATAATAGCTATACTTGGAAGCTTGCTTTTAGTCTTGGTAGTTATATTTTGGAAGGAATTTAAAATAGTTTCATTTGATATAGATTTTGCAGAGAGTCTAGGATTTGATACTAAAAAAATAACCATGCTGCTCTTTGCTATGATAGTTACATCTATTATAATAGGTCTGCAAACAGTTGGAGTAATACTTATGAGCGCTATGCTTACAGCTCCAGCAGTTGCGGCAAGGCAGTGGACGGACAAGCTTCATATCATGGTGTTTTTATCAGCTATCTTTGGAGCCATATCAGGAATAGGCGGAACTATAGTCAGTTCAGTTGTATCTAAACTGCCTACAGGTCCTATGATAGTTGTAATAATAAGTATCATAGTTATCATAAGCATAACCCTTGCGCCAAATAGAGGGCTGGTTTGGAGATATATAAGAAACAAGCGAAATCAAAAAAACATTGGAGAAGATCAGGTTCTGGCAAATGTATACCACTTAGCTATGAATCATGAAACTATAGACCATGGGCATGATATATTTACCATAAGTGCAGATGCTAACTTAAAGGAAGAAGGTAGAATAAATATTAAAAATCAGTTGGAACACTTAAAGTCCAAGGGACTTACAAGCCGTGATGAAAAGGATAAATGGTTTATAACGGATAAGGGAATTGATTATGTTGAAAACTACTTTAGGGAGGAGGAGATATAATGTCACCAGACTTAGAAATTCAAATAATTGCAGTTATAGTTGCGGTAGCTTGTTCTCTTCCGGGAGTATTTTTAGTTCTTAGAAAGATGAGCATGATGAGTGACGCTATAACTCATACAATACTACTTGGAATAGTTATAGCATTTTTCCTGACAGATAGTTTAAGCTCGCCGCTTTTAATAGTAGGAGCAGCCTTAATGGGAGTTATAACAGTTTTCTTAACAGAAGTGCTTAATAGCACAAGACTAGTTTCAGAAGACTCGGCTATAGGAGTTGTGTTTCCACTGCTCTTTAGCATTGCGATCATAATAATATCAAAATATGCAGGTTCAGTTCACCTAGATACAGATTCAGTTCTACTTGGAGAACTGGCCTATGCACCTTTTGATAGATTAGAATTATTTGGAAGAGATATGGGACCCAAGGCTATTTATTCCATGGGAACAATTTTAATACTAAATCTTATTTTTATAATTGGATTTTTTAAGGAGCTTAAAATAGTTACATTTGACCCAGCTCTGGCTACTATACTTGGGTTTGTTCCTTCAATTATTCACTATAGCCTTATGACACTTGTTTCAGTAACAGCTGTTGGAGCTTTTGAATCGGTTGGATCAATTCTAGTTATAGCCTTTATGATAGGGCCGCCGGTTACAGCCTATCTTCTAACAGATGATCTTAAAAGGATGATAATCTTAAGCAGTTTAATTGGAGCTATAAATGGCTTGCTTGGATATAGAATGGCAGTTTACTTTGACGTTTCAATAGCAGGTTCCATGGCAGTTATGACAGGGATTGTATTTTTACTAGTATTTATATTTGCACCAAAGAGAGGCCTTTTAACTATAATGAGAAGGAGAAAGAGTCAAAAGTTTGAATTTGCCGAAAAATCTCTGCTCTTTCATCTTTATAACCATGAAGGAGATCTAGATAAAAGTACAGAACTTGGAGTTGATACAATCCAAAACCATGTTAATTGGGACAAGGCTTTTTTAAATAAGATAATGAAAACCTTAAAAGAAGAAGAAAAAATATATATAGAAGAAGGTCTAGTGAGACTAACAGATCAAGGAAGAGTTTTTGCAATAAAGAGTTATGAAGAAATAGTTTCAGAATTTTAGTATTTAGGGTTTAATGTTCATAGAAAAAAGGTAAATCATTCTTGATTTACCTTTTTTATTTTGGGTATTAGTAGCTTGATTATTGATATGAGTCTATTGGATAGATGCACTATACTTATATTTGAGTTATATATAGCTATATTGTTATATTTTTTATATAAATTTGGCAAGTTTTTAAATCACTTGAAAGTATTCTCAATTATTAGTATATTTAAATCAGAAGGAATATTTGTCTTTAAATAAATGGCAATCTAGCCATTTATGTTATATATAATATATTAAAAGGAGGAATTATCTATGAAAGATTATTTACAACGAATTGGACGCTCCCTTATGCTTCCAGTAGCAGTACTACCGGCTGCTGCGATATTAATGGGAATTGGTTACTGGATCGACCCGTCAGGTTGGGGTGGAGACAGCGCAACAGCAGCATTTTTGATTAAAGCAGGATCAGCAATTATAGACAATATGGCAATACTTTTTGCAGTAGGTGTGGCACTTGGAATGTCTAAAGACAAACACGGTGCAGCAGCTCTTAGTGGACTTGTAGGATATTTAGTAGTAACAACTCTACTTTCAACAGGTTCGGTATCAATGCTTAAAGGAATAGAAGTAGAAGCGGTAAACCCAGCATTTGCAAAAATAGGTAACCAGTTTATTGGTATCCTTTCAGGTGCCATATCAGCGGTTATGTATAACAAGTTTAGCGGGGTCAAGCTCCCCGATGCCTTGGCTTTCTTTAGTGGTAAAAGATTAGCGCCGATCATGTCAGCGGTTGCAATGGTAATTACATCACTTCCACTATTTTTTGTATGGCCAATAATTTATTCAGGACTTGTAGGTTTTGGTAAATCAATCCTATCTCTAGGAGCACTTGGAGCAGGTATATACGGATTTGCTAACAGACTTTTAATACCAGTAGGTCTTCACCATGCACTCAACTCAGTATTCTGGTTTGACGTTGCAGGTATAAACGACATCAACAACTTCTGGGGTAGTGTAGGAGAAAGAGGAGTTACAGGAATGTATCAAGCTGGATTCTTCCCTATAATGATGTTTGGTCTTGTAGGAGCAGCTCTTGCAATGTACCACACTGCAAAACCTGAAAACAAAAAGCAAGTAGGTTCATTGATGCTTGCAGCAGGATTTGCTTCATTCTTTACAGGAGTAACTGAGCCTTTAGAGTTCTCATTTATGTTTGTAGCACCAGCACTTTATGTAGTTCATGCAGCTTTAACAGGAGTATCACTATTTATTTCTGCAAGCATGCAGTGGATAGCTGGATTTGGTTTTAGTGCGGGATTTGTAGACTGGTTCCTAAGTCTTAGAATGCCACTAGCAGTTAAACCTTATATGCTTATAGCTCAAGGACTTGTTTTCGCAGCTATATACTATTTCTTATTTAGATTTATGATAACTAAATTCAATCTAAAAACTCCAGGTAGAGAAGGTCTTATGGCAGAGGATGATGATCTTGAAACAGTTTCAGCAAGTTCAGGAAGATCTGGCGCTGGCGTAACTGGTGGTTCAGCTAAAACAAGCTCGAAAGACGATAAATTTAAAAATATGGCAGATATAATATATATAGGTCTTGGAGGAGCAGATAATATAACAGATATAGACAACTGTGTTACAAGACTTAGAATCAAGGTAAAAGATATGAATAAGGTAGACCAAGCTCAGATCAAAAGAGCTAATATTGCCGGAGTAAATGTAATAGATGATAAAAATATTCAGGTAATAGTAGGGCCTCAAGTTCAGTTCGTAGCAGATGAGATGAGAAAAATATAAGTAAATATTTAAAGAGCAGATCAGCCTAGGCTGGTCTGTTTTTTTAGTTTTACAAGCAAATACATTTGATATATAATTATTTAAGCAGGCTTTAATAGAGCAAGCTGGTTTTATAGGGAGTGATTTTGATAGTTTAATATCTAATGTGAAATTCCCCTTTCCTCTTTAGGAAGGAGATGGATAACATCTTTATTATTCAGGTTAAATACCTGAATAATAAAGCTTGAAATTCTTATACTCTTATTATACAATATAGTCAGTAGTATAACTAAGGAGTTGAATAATACAATGATACTTGATACAAACAATCATTCAGTCTTTTAACTAAATTATCATTTGGTATTAGTAATAAAATATAGAAGAAAAGTTATAACAAACGATATATCTGAGAGATTAAAAGAAATATTCCAATACATAAGTCCTAAATACAATATAACATTATTAGAATGGA
>NZ_JARIEF010000100.1 GCF_029266915.1 Tissierella sp.
AATCTATTTGTAAACTTGTCTTCAAACTGAGATCCACCTTTGGGATTTGTTAAAAAGAATAAATAGCCCCAGTGTAGAGGATAATATTCTTTATCTATTGAAGTTCTAAACTTATTTAATCCCTTCATTGGAACGTCAAGAGCTATAGCATAGATTAGGGCTCTATCATTTTCAATATCAACATTTTTCTCACTATTTTCAAGCATTGATTTCTTAAAGCCCTTCCATAGTTTAAACTGTATATATCCCTTGTCAGTTGTTCTATAGATTAATACTAGAGCAGTTATAAAAAGTGCAATACCAACAAAGAGTGGGATCATTCCATATATTGACTCTGAAGTAAAAGTTACTATAGCTAGAATGAACCATAATAGACTCAAAATCATAACTCCAATTCCCCATTTTTTTGCAGAATTATCATAATAGTCCTTTGTAGATAAATCTGATTTGATAAGTTTATGCCAGTTGGTTTGAGATCCATAGAATTTAGTAGAGCTTGTATTTCTATAGTTTTCTAAATCTAAAGTACTTACAGTACCTGTAGTTGTAATTCTATTGAATATCCAATCTAAAAGAAAAACTTCATGATCTTTTAAATTTTCTATTGTCTTTTGACTTCTTTGGAAGATATATTCTTTAGAGTCGACTTTGCCATCTATTTCACTGATATCTATATAACCTTTATGGGATAAATCTAATAAACTAGCTAAAAGAGCTCTAGGAGATAAGATTTGACTAATGAATAGATTGAGTTCAGCTGGCGTTATATCATCAGGATGAGTACTTTGCATTTGCTCAAATACACTTGTATCCCTTCTAAACTTATAAAATAAAAATACGAATATTAACATAGCAAAGGCACTAAAATATAAGGATAATTTAGACAGAAGTTCTTTTCGGGCAGCTTTTTTCTCTATATCATCTTCTACTTTTTTAGAAAAAGCTTCTTCTTCTTCTAGAATTGAAGCAAAAGTCTTTTCCCCCTTACTTTTATTAGTTAAAATATATTCTTTTGGAAAAAGGATTCTATTTTCTATAAATTCATTGGAAGCTATATCTTTTATTTCAGACTTTATTTTTTCATCTGAAAAATAGATTTTACCTTGCTGGGGCCCGTGAGCGAATATTTTTATCTTTTCTTTTTCAAACTTTGGCAGATGGAGGTCTGCCGAGAAGTAATCAATAGGAGTTTCATTATCAGGTCCTATAAATTTGTAGTAGAGCTCTCCGGTATCAACTTGTCTTATTGCTACATTCTTAAGTAGGTAGTTGAATCTGAAGGTTTTTTTCTCATCGTTGGAGGGAGAATAGACTTGAACAACTAAATTTTTATCTTTTCTTTTAGAGGTAAATTTTTCCGCCTCTCCTTTTTTTGCCTTGTCTACCTTTTCATAGGTGACTTGATTGCCTTTAACTAGCTCATAAACAGATAGATTTTCTATTGAATCTATCCCATCTACTACTATATTTCTAAAAATACCATTAAAATCATTATTGAAATTGAAGGTAAGATCTTCAGAAATTTCTAGGTCTCCATTTTTAAGTAATTTAGCATCTACTATCCATCGACTTATAGTAAGATCTGTATCAGCCCAAGATGTAGATGGGAAAAAGCTTATTATAATAAATAAAATAAGTGCGTGCAGTAAAATTTTCTTCTTCAAAGTAATCATCTCCCTCCAGAATTTATCATATCAATAAATATATACCCTAAAATGGTATGAAATTATATAGAAACTAAAATAACTTTAAAAGCTTCCATATACTAGTATAGGCTACTATAAAAGAAAAGACAATTGTTTTAAGTCTAGAGATTATGATATAATAGTTAAGGTAAATACACATAAATATAGGAGGTGGAGAGTTGGATTTAAAAGAGATTAAGGATCTGATAATAGCAATAGATAAGACCAGTATAGAAGAAGTAGAAATAGAAAAAGATGATATAAAAATAAAGATCTATAAGGGCTCCAAAAATAGAAGGTCTAGAGGAGATGATTCAACTGACGATATCTATCTTTATGAAGATAAGAATAGATATGATCAAAAGATTGAAAAAACTCAAGAGTCTCAAAAGAAAAACTCACAAGAAAATGAGGAGGACTTTTTCATAGAAAAGTCTCCAATAGTAGGAGTTTATTACTCCGCATCTAGTCCAGATGCAGAAGCATTTGTAAAGGTTGGACAGATGGTTAAAAAAGGAGACATACTTTGTATAGTAGAAGCTATGAAGATTATGAATGAAATAGAAGCTGAAATGGATGGAGAAGTTGTCGAGATATATGCCCAAGATGAAGATATAATCCAGTATGGTCAGGCTCTATTAAAGCTTAGGAGGATTTAAATGTTTAAGAAAATACTAATTGCAAATAGAGGGGAAATAGCTGTTAGGATTATAAGAACCTGCCGGGAGATGGGCATAAAAACGGTTTCGGTTTATTCGGAGATAGATGAAGACTCGGTTCATGTTCATATGGCAGATGAATCTATCTGTATAGGCCCTAGTAAAAGCCAAAAAAGTTATTTAAATGTAGATAATATAATTTCAGCCGCACTTGTAACTGGTGCCCAGGCTATTCATCCTGGATATGGATTTCTTTCTGAAAGTACAGGACTTGTAAGGGCATGTTTGGACAACAATATAGAATTTATAGGACCCAAAATAGAACACATGGAAACTATGGGAAACAAATCAATGGCAAGAAGTACCATGATTGAAGCGGGCGTGCCGGTAGTTCCAGGATCTAAAGAAGCTACAAACGATCCGGCCAGAGGAATGGAGATAGCTCTTGAAGTTGGATTTCCGCTTATGGTAAAAGCTTCTAGCGGTGGAGGCGGACGTGGTCTTAGAATAGTTTATAATAAGGAAGAATTTATAGAGAAATTCAATACGGCAAAATCAGAATCCCAAATAGGATTTAACGATGATTCTATGTATATAGAAAAATTTATAGAGAATCCTCGCCATATAGAGTTTCAGATATTAGGTGATAAACATGGAAATATAGTTCACCTAGGAGAGAGAGACTGCTCCTTGCAAAGAAGAAATCAAAAGGTTTTAGAAGAAGCTCCATGCAGTGTTATAGATGAAGACTTAAGACAAAGAATGGGTCAGGCGGCACTTAGAGCAGCTAAATTTGTGGGCTATGAAAGTGCAGGAACTATTGAGTTTTTACTTGATAGATCTAACAATTTCTATTTTATAGAGATGAATACCCGAATACAGGTAGAGCATCCTATAACTGAAGAGATAGTTGAACTAGACCTTATAAGAGAGCAGATAAATATAGCTTTTGGTAAGAAGTTGGAGTTTACTCAAGAAGATATAAAGATAAACGGTCATGCCATTGAATGTAGAATCAATGCAGAAGATCCAGAGCACAATTTTAGACCTTCACCTGGAACAATAGAAAATTATTTCTCGCCTGGAGGCTATGGTGTTAGAGTTGATAGTCATATTTATACAGACTATGTAATTCCGCCGACTTATGATTCCATGATAGGTAAGGTAATAGTTTGGGGAAAAAACAGGGATGAAGCTATAGGAAGGATGAAAAGAGCTTTAGATGAGATGGTAATTATGGGAGTAAGAACAAATATAGAGTTTCAAAAAACTATATTGAACAATGAAAATTTTATAGCTAACAATATAGATACTTCCTTTATAGAAAGAGAAATATTTGCTAAGAAAAAATAGGAGGTAATGCATGTTAAAGGATTTCTTTAATAGAAAAAAATACGCTGAGATAAGCGTAGAAGAAAAAATAGATACAAAAAATGTTGCAGAAAGAGCAGAAGTTAAGGAGAAACTAGCTGATACTTCTCATGATAAGCTTAAGGATTCTAGAATGGGCGCTAGAGAGAGAATTCGAGATATAATAGATGAAGAGACTTTTATAGAATATGATAAGGGTATAAAAACTATAAATCCTTTGGAGTTTCCGGACTACCAAGAGAAAATTGCTAAAGCTCAGGAAAACTCCGGTGAAACTGAAGCTGTTATTACAGGCGAAGGAGATATAGATGGTAAAAGATCTGTTATATGTGTTATGAATCCTAAATTTATGATGGGAAGTATGGGCTCAGTAGTAGGAGAAAAAATAACCAGAGCGATAGAGAAGGCGGAAGAAAAAAGGCTGCCTATTATAATATTTACAGCCTCTGGAGGAGCCAGAATGCAAGAGGGTATACTTTCTTTGATGCAGATGGCTAAAACTTCAGCGGCTCTTGGAAGGTTAAAAGAAAAGAAGCTACCTTATATTGCAGTTTTAACAGACCCGACAACTGGTGGAGTTACCGCAAGCTTTGCTATGTTGGGGGACATAATAATTTCAGAACCAAATACTCTTATATGTTTTGCAGGACCTAGAGTTATAGAACAGACTATAAAACAAAGCTTGCCTGAGGGCTTCCAAAGAGCCGAGTTTTTATTGAAAAAAGGTTTTATAGATATGATAGTTGATAGAGGAGATTTAAAGGCTATGCTAGCCCACATCTTAACTCTTCATCCGATAGGTGGTGAGATTCATGACTAGTATATTAGAAGGAGAAAAACCAATTCTGGAGTTGGAAACAAAAATTGAAGAACTTACCAAATTTTCTAAAGAAAATGAAGTAGACTTAGATCATGAAATATATATCTTAAAGAGAAAAGTTGTTCAAATGAAAAAGAAACTCTATGAAAACCCTAATTCCTGGGAACGTGTAAATATGGCTCGATTTCAAGAAAGACCCAGCACTTTGGAATATATAGATGATTTTATAGATGGATTTATAGAGTTTCATGGAGACAGATACTTTTCAGATGATGCCGCAATAGTAGGTGGTATCGGAATGTTTCAAGGAATTCCGGTAACTATTATTGGGCATCAAAAAGGAAAAAATACAAAAGAAAATATAATAAGAAACTTCGGTATGGCAAGTCCTGAAGGCTATAGAAAGGCCTTAAGGCTTATGAAACAGGCTGAAAAGTTTTCTCGTCCTATTATTACATTTATAGATACTTCCGGCGCATTTTGTGGCCTAGGCGCAGAAGAGCGAGGTCAGGGAGAAGCAATTGCTAGAAACCTTCTTGAAATGAGCTCTTTAAAGACTCCTATAATATCTATAGTAATAGGTGAAGGAGGAAGTGGAGGAGCTTTAGCTCTTGGAGTAGGGGACCGGGTGGCTATGCTTGAGAACGCAATCTACTCAGTAATATCTCCTGAAGGATTATCTAGCATACTCTGGAAAGATCCAAGTCAGGCAAGCAAGGCTTCTGAAGTTATGAAACTTACAGCAGGAGATCTACTGGATTTAAAAGTAATAGATAAGATAATAAAAGAACCCCTGGGCGGAGCCCATAAGAATATAGCCTTAACGGCGAAAAATGTAAGAGAGTATATAGCAGCAGAACTTAAAGAATTAGTAGCTATAGATAAGGAAAGGCTTTTAAAGGAAAGATATAAGAAGTTTAGAGATATGGGACAGTTTGAAGAAGAATAAAAACAGAGATTCCTCCACTGCGGTCGGAATGACAGACGGAGGATTCCTTGAGTATACTATGATGACAGACTTGGAATCACTTAAGTAGATCAAAATGACAGACTTGGATCGCTTGAGTATATTAGGATGAAAGACTTGGTATCCTTGAATAGATCAAGATGACAGGCTTGGTATCACTTGAGTAGATCACTATGACAGGCTTGGTATCACTTGAGTAGATCAAGATGACAGACTTGGGATCACTTGAGTAGGTCACGATGAAAGACTTGGTATCCTTCGAATATATCGGAATGAAAGACTTACGTCTTGTCATCCTGAGCGTAGTCGAAGGATCTTTTTTGTCTCTACCTTTATTGACCATCTTATACTATAATATATATAAGAGATAATAGAATTGGGGTGATAAATTGAAATTTATAGAAATCATATCTCCTCTATGGGAGACTGTAAAGGGAATACTACCTCTTACAATTATAATGGTAGTCTTTCAAGTACTAATATTAAAAAAACCTATAGCTAATATAGGCGAATTTGGTGTAGGAATTGTGCTTTCAGTATTGGGACTTCATTTCTTTTTAAAAGGAACTACTATGAGTCTGATCCCTCTTGGAGATTCTGTTGGAAGAAATCTGCATCTGTTAGATAAGAAATATCTAATAGTGCTGGTTGGTTTTGTAATTGGATATTTTGGGACTCTTGTAGAGCCGGCACTTAGAACTTTAGCCATGGAGATAGAGGAGGTCTCAGCGGGAGCAATAAGCCAAGGGGTTTTAATTCATGGAGTTGCAGCTGGATTTGGGCTAGGAATGGGAATAGGTTTATTTAAGATAATAAACAATATTTCCTATATAAAAATCGTTGTTCCGCTGCTGGTATTAGTTTTAATCCTAATATTCTTTGCTCCAAAAATGTATGTAGCTATAGCTATGGACTCTGCAAGTGCGACAACAGGGCCGGTAAACATACCTATTAATATGGCTCTAGCAATAGGAATAGCTAGTGTTATAGAAGGTGTTGACCCCCTTCTTTCTGGATTCGGAATTATAGGGCTTACATCTATCGGAGCCATGATATCAGTATTAGTGCTTGGTATATTAACTAGTTTATAGGAGGGATATATTGCTGGATATTAAATGTGTGGTTGCAATAGTTGAAAGAGGAAAAGCAGATAAGATAGTAAAGGCTGCTAAAGTAAGCGGTGCTAGCGGTGCTACTATTTTTTACGGAAGAGGCACGGGAGAATCAGAAGTAAAAAAATTTTTAAGTGTAAACATTGAAGCTTCAAAAGAGGTGATATTAATACTTTCAGAGAGAGAAAAACTGAAGGCTATTATAACTGCTATGGTAGATGCGGGTGATCTTAAAAAACCAGGAACTGGAATTATATTTACAGTACCAGTAGGGCACTTGATAGGACTCCACCACAGAGAAGATTTTGATGACCTGGATGATATATAAAAAAAGAGACAGCATCTTACTCGCTGTCTCTTTTTTCTATTCTATATTTCTTCATTACTTCTGTAAATATTTCAGCAGTGCTTGGTGGTGTATAAGTTATAGCATTGGCTCCGGCCTCTATTGTTGCAAGAATAGACTCTTCATTAGGTCCTCCCGTTGCAATAATAGGCATCTCACGTCCGTATTGTGCTCGTATTTCCTTTACAAGCGCTACAGTATTAGCTCCGCCCGATACATTTAGAATTCTGGCTCCGGCCTCTACTTTACCTTGATAATCATCATAGAGAGAACCAACAGTCGCTATAATTGGAATATCTATGGTATCTTTCATTTCTCTTATAACATCATTTTTAGTAGGTGCGTTTACAACAACTCCGTAAGCTCCCATAAGCTCTGCCTGTAGAGCTATGTTTATTGATCTGGGTCCAGTTGTAAGACCACCTCCGACACCTACAAAAACCGGTACTGTGGCAACTTCCAGTATAGAATGAATGATAGAGAGCTGAGGCGTAAAAGGATACACTGCTATTATAGAACCAGCATTGTTATTTTTAATTATGGCAACGTCGGTTGAAAACATCAGAGATTTTATTCGGGTTCCAAGTATTGTTATACCACTTGCCTTGTATATTGATTTTGGTACTTCTATTATCCTAGATTTCAGTATGGATTTTACTTCCGGTACATATTTTTCCTTATCATTGTTCAATTAAAAACCTCCTTAACTTGTGTTTAGCGTAGTACTATTCTAACTTAAAAACTCTCAAATATCAATAAAGAAAACTTGCGTCAGATGATTTTCTGATGCAAAGCTGTCGGTTAAGAAAAACTTGCGTGTAACTCTTGCACTTGTATTTAATATCTAATGTGAAATTCCCCTTTCCTCTTTAGGAAGGGGATGGATAACATCTTTATTATTCAGGTTAAATACCTGAATAATAAAGCTTGAAATTCTTATACTCTTATTATATAATATAGTCAGTAGTATAACTAAGGAGTTGAATAATAGAATGATATTGGATACAAATAATCATTCAGTCTTTTCGCTAAATTATCATTTGGTATTAGTAATAAAATATAGAAGAAAAGTTATAACAAACGATATATCTGAGAGATTAAAAGAAATATTCCAATACATAAGTCCTAAATACAATATAACATTATTAGAATGGA
>NZ_JARIEF010000089.1 GCF_029266915.1 Tissierella sp.
CCCCATAGTTTCAAGCTAGATTCTTCCATCTGCTTACTATAGGAGAGCATGTAGTATTTTATTTTTTAAATCAATTTATTCATATTTTTTAAATAATAATGATGCATTGTGGCCGCCAAAACCTAATGAGTTTGATAGGGCATATTTTATATCTCGCTCTACCATGGTGTTCGGTGTATAGTTTAAGTCACATTCTTCATCTGGATTTTCATAGTTTGTAGTTGGAGGGATTACTCCGTCCCTTAAGGCTAAAGTTGTTACTATAGCTTCAACTCCCCCGGCAGCTCCTAGAAGATGACCTGTCATAGACTTAGTTGAGCTTATATTTATATCTTTAGCATGTTCTTTAAATAGAGTTTTAATGGCTAGAGTTTCCAGCTTATCATTAAAATAGGTGCTTGTTCCGTGGGCGTTTATATAACCTATTTCCTTATAGTCTACACCCGCCTCCTCCAGCGCTAGCTTCATAGAGTTTGTGCCGCCGGTCGCTTCCGGGTCTGGCTGAGTTATATGATAGGCATCTGATGTTGAACCATATCCTACTACCTCGCCATATATGCTTGCGCCTCTTTCAATAGCATGTTCCAGTTCTTCAAGAACTATTACTCCGGCTCCTTCACCCATAACAAATCCATCCCTTTCCTTATCAAAAGGTCTTGATGCCTTCTCTGGATTATCATTGTTGGTTGAAAGTGCTTTCATAGAACAAAAACCTGCTACTGACAGAGGAGTTATAGAAGCTTCCGCGCCTCCGGTTACTATCATATCCATTATTCCTTTTTCGATCATCCTAAAGGATTCTCCTATTGCGTGTGTTGCTGATGCGCAAGCTGTTGTGATAGTCATGGTAGATCCCTTAAGGCCTAAGTCCATGCTCACGTGAGCCGCTCCCATGTTTGATATCATCATAGGTATAAAAAGCGGACTAACTCTTTTAGGTCCTCTTTCCATAAGTTTTGTATGTTCTGCTTCTAGAGTTTCTACTCCGCCTATGCCAGTTCCAAGTATTACTCCTATATTGTTTCTATCAAGCTTTTCTAGATCTATCCCTCCATCTTCTATAGCAAGCCTTGCAGCTACTACTGAGTATTGAGTAAATCGATCCATCCGTTTTGCTTCTTTTTTATCTAAATAATCTTCTGCTTTAAAATCTTTTACTTCTGCTGCTATTTTAGTTGTAAAATCCGTCGTGTCAAAACGAGTTATGGGAGCTATTCCAGACTTTCCAGCCTTTATAGCTTCCCAAAACTTATCTTTGCCTGTTCCAATCGGAGTTACACAACCAAGTCCAGTTATTACTATTCGTCTAGCCATGATTTTGTTGTCCTCCTCAGTCTTAAGCTTGTTTGCTTTCTATATACTCTACTATTTCTCCAATGCTGTTAAAGCTTTCCGCATCTTCGTCTGGAATTTCTATATCAAATTCATCTTCAAGTTCCATTATTATCTCTACTGCGTCAAGTGAGTCTGCATCTAGATCTTTCATCATAGAAGTTTCTAGTGTTATATCTTCTGCCTCTACACCTAATTGTTCTGCTACTATTGCTTTGATTTTTTCAAATATCATTTTAACATCCTCCTAAAATTTAGTTTTATTTTATATTTTCTTGCATTGTTGATCCAATTTATCCTACATTACCATGCCGCCATCTATATTTATTACTTGACCTGTTATATAGTCTCCCTTGCTGCTTGCTAAGAAGACTACCAGATTTGCAATATCCTCTGGCTTGCCTAAATGGCCCAGAGGTATGTTTTTAAGCATTTCCGTCTTTAACTCATCTTTTAAAACATCAGTCATATCAGTTTCTATAAATCCTGGCGCTATTGCATTTACTCTTATTCCTCTGCTGGCTAACTCTTGAGCCATAGATTTTGTAAATCCTATTAGACCAGCTTTTGAAGCCGAATAGTTGCCTTGACCTATGTTTCCCTTAACTCCTACAATAGATGATATGTTTATAATCTTACCATATCTAGTCTTCATCATTTTTCTTGCAACAGCCTTGGTAGTTAAAAATGCTCCCTTAAGATTTATATCCATAACATCTTCCCAGTCTTCTTCACTCATTCTTATAAGAAGATTGTCTCTTGTTATCCCAGCATTGTTTACCAAGATATCTATGGCTTTGAACTCTTCTTCTACAGTTTTAACAGCTTCATTTACTTGCTCGCTCTTAGAGACATCTAGCTTAAGAGCCATAACTCTAACGCCTTTAGCTTCTAGTTCTTTTACAGTCTCTTGGGCTTTTTCTTCATTGCTGCTGTAGAAAAATGCTATATCTGCTCCTTCTTCTGCAAGTTTTAGGGCTATTTCCCTTCCAATTCCTCGGCTGGCTCCAGTTACTAGTGCTGTTTTACCTTTTAAACTCATTTACTTGTCCTCCTTTAATAGTTTTACGGTTTCCCTAAAGGAGTCTACTGTTTCTATATTAAAAGTCTTTATATCCAGTTTTAAAGCTTTAGCAGTTCTCTTTACAAAACCGGTTAAGCTTTTGCCTGGACCTACTTCTATAAATGTATCTACCCCTTCTTCTAATAAAAGCTCTATAGATTGCTGAAATAATACAGAAGAGCTGACTTGTTTTACTAACTTTTCAATTACTTCTGATTTATCTTCTACAAACTTAGCATCTACATTTGAAACTATCTTTTTCTTTGCTTGTCTTATATCTAGCTTTAAAAGTTCTTCTCTTAATTCTTCTCCTGCAAGTTCTAGCATACTAGAGTGAAAAGGTCCGCTTACATTTATCTTTACCGCCTTTTTAGCTCCCAGAAGTTTTGCTTCTATCAAAGCTTTTTCAATAGCTTCTACTCCTCCAGTTAATACTATCTGACCGGGGCAGTTATAGTTGGCAACTGAAATAAAACCTCGGTCCCTTGAGTTTTCTAAAAGAGTCTCTAGCATCTCTGCCTTTAAACCTAAAATAGCTGCCATAGCTCCGCTTCCAGAAGGAAGAGCTCCTTCCATAAATTGCCCTCTTTTTCTTACAATATCCACTGCTTCCTTAAAATCAAAGACTCCAGCTGAAACTAGCGCTGAGTACTCTCCAAGGCTAAGACCTGCTAGATAATCATAGTCTATGCCTCGATCTTCTAAGGCTCTTAGGATAGCTATGCTGGTTGTTAGGATAGCGGGTTGAGTGTTTTCTGTCTTTTGAAGCTCTTCTTCGTCACTGAAAAATATTATTCTACTTAAGTCCATATTTAAGACTCTATCAGCTTCTAAGAAAACTTCTTTTGAAACTTCAAACTCATCAAAGAAATCTTTTCCCATGCCAATATATTGACTTCCCTGGCCTGGAAATAAAACTGCTGTCTTAGTCATGAGTTTTCACCTCTCTTAGTGAAACCAATCTTTTTATTGTGTTTTCACCAATTTTAGCTATATCCTCTATTATAGTTTTGCAAGGTTTTATCTCTTCTATAAGTCCTGAAATTTGTCCAGCCATAAGAGATCCCTTCTCTATATCTCCCTTTTTAACACTCAGCTTTAGCCTTCCAGAACTCCATTTTCCAAGTTCTTCTAGTGAACTTCCATTTTTTTCAAGATCTAAATATTCCTTTGCAAATTTGTTCTTTAAAATCCTAATCGGATGCCCTGTACTTCTCCCAGTTACTAGAGCGTCTCTGTCTTTTGCCTTTACTATTTCATCTTTAAAGTTTTGATGAACATCTGCTTCTGTTGAACAGATAAATCTTGTACCTATTTGTACTCCTTCTGCTCCTAGCGCTAAAGCTGCTATAAAACCTCTTCCATCTGCTATTCCTCCAGCAGATATAACAGGTATCTTAACAGCGTCAACTACTTGCGGAACCAGCGCCATAGTGGTTAACTCCCCAATATGTCCTCCGGCTTCTGTTCCCTCTACTATCAAGGCATCGGCGCCTTGTCTTTCTACTCTTCGTGCTAAAGATACAGTAGGTACTACAGGTATGACTTTGACATTGTGTGCTTTTAGCTTTTCAATGTATTTTCCCGGATTTCCTGCACCTGTAGTTACCACAGGAACTCCCTCTTCACAGACTATATCTACAATATCCTCAGCATATGGGCTCATAAGCATTATATTCACTCCATATGGTTTATCAGTTAACTCTTTTGTCTTTCTTATTTCCTCGCGAATCATCTCTCCAGGTAAACTACCGCTTGCTATGATACCAAGCCCACCTGCATTTGAAACTGCTGCTGCGAGAGTATGAGTTGCTACCCAGGCCATTCCGCCTTGAAATATAGGGTACTTGATTCCAAGTAAACGCGTTATCCTTGTTTCTATCATCTTATTCCTCCCTATTCCATTTTAATAAGCTTCCGCCCCAAGTAAGTCCAGCTCCAAAAGCAACCAACAATACATTTTGCCCTTTTTTTATCCGCTTACTCTTTAAAGCTTCATCTAATGCTACCGGAATAGATGCCGCTGACATATTTCCATACCTGTTTAAGTTTACAAACACCTTATCACTTGTTAGTCCTAGCTTTTTACTCGCTGAATCTATTATCCTAATATTTGCCTGATGAGGTATTAAAAGATCTAAGTCTTCTGCTTTTACTCCTGCTTTATCTAAAACACTCTTGGAAGTTTTTTCCATAATTCTAACTGCAAATTTAAATACTTCTCTTCCATCCATGCTTATAAAGTTTAATCCTGCATCTACAGTTTCCTTACTAGTTGGCTGTCTAGATCCTCCTGCTGGCACTATTAGTACATCACCTTTAGTTCCGTCTGATCCAAGTTCTTCTGCTAATATACCATAGCCTTCTTCACAAGCTTCTACTATAGCAGCGCCTGCTCCATCACCAAAAAGTACACAAGTATTTCTATCTTTCCAGTTTACTATGGTAGACAAGGTTTCAGCTCCTATTACTAGAACCTTTTTATAGATACCACTTTTTACAAATGCCTTGGCTGTAGATAGGGCATATATAAAGCCTGTGCATCCGGCATTTAAATCAAAGGCGGCTGCGTTTATAGCTCCAATTTGTGTCTGCACCATACAAGCTGTTGAGGGACAGATATGATCTCCTGTAATAGTAGCAACTAATATTAAATCTATCTCGTCAGGTGAAACATCTGCGTCTGTCATAGCTCTTTGAGCTGCAATAGAAGATAAGTCAGACGTTGCAATTCCTTTTTCTGCTATTCTTCTCTCTTCTATACCTGTTCTTTCCATTATCCATTCATTGGAAGTATCTACTATTTCTTCTAAATCCTTATTGGTCATTATATTCTCTGGAACAAAACTACCTACTCCAGTAATTCCTACTCCAAAATTATCCAAAAGTTCACCTCCTATTAATTTTTCACTCTACCTTCTCTATTATACACTATATGATAAAATTATTAAAACAATTTTGCTTATATTATAGTTTAAAAAGGTTTATCCATTTTTAAAATTTTTATATATTGAAATGCTGCCATGTTTCATTTTTTCAATATTATAATTTATAAAAAAATACTCTCATATAGAGACCTTAGTTCATGTCTAGGTCTCTATATGAGAGTGTTTAAAGGATAAATATTAGCAAAAATATTGAATCTATCTATCTCTAGGTCCTAAAAGTTTGTTCTTTAATTCTTGTTCAATTCTATTTAACTCAATTTCTGCTTCTTTTCTCTTTTGATGACCTTCTGTTTGAATACGCATAACTTCATCAAGTGTAGATATTAATGATTCATTTGTAATACGAAGTGTCTCAATATCAACAATTCCACGCTCCGACTCTTTTGCAGTTTCAATAGTTGCACTTTTAAGGGTTTCAGCATTTTTCCTAAGCAGCTTGTTGGTCATATCTGTTACTTCTCTTTGAGCTTTTGCAGCCTGAGCTGAGTGGGTAACCCCTAAGGCTAAAACCATTTGACTCTTCCACAGTGGGATTGTATTTACAATTGTGGATTGGATTTTCTCAGCCATTATAGTATCATTGCCCTGAATTAAACGAATTTGAGGCGCCATCTGTATGGAAACTATTCTAGTTAATTCCAGATCATGAATTTTTTTCTCAAAACGATTTAGTTTAGCAGACATATCATTAAAAGCCTGCGCATCCTCGGGTAGTCCGCTCTTAGAAGACTTCTCTAAAAGAGCCGGTAACTCTTCTGACTGAACTTCGGCTAGTTTCTTTTTACCTGCTAATATATACATAGATAGTTCCTTGAAATAGGTTTTGTTGAGTTCATACATCTTATCTAACATAGCAATGTCTTTTAACAATTGCATCTGATTAGCCTCTAATCCTTCACAAATCTTATTTATATTTACTTCGGCCTTGTCGTACTTAGTTTTCATCTCCGTAAGCTTATTTGATGATTTTTTAAAGAAACCTAAAAATCCTTTCTCTTCTTCATCTACATCAAAACTCTTCAGCTCTTTTACAACACCAGAGAGCATCTCGCCAATTTCACCTAGATCTTTAGTCTTTACATTGTTTAAGGCAGCTTCAGAAAAATCAGCTATTTTCTTTTGCGCACCTACACCATATTGTAAAATTTGGTTGGATTTGTTTAGATCAATCTGAGCTGCAAAATCGTCTACAATCTTTCTCTCTTCCGGAGAAAGGGTGCTTTCATCAAACACTTCTTTTTTAACTACCGCATCCTCTTTATTTACTAAATCTTTACTTAAGATCTCTTGAGTTGATTCATCATCTTCAAAAGGATCAAAGGTTAGTTTGGGCGATTCATTATTCATTCTTATCCTCTCCAGTCTTGTTTTTATTCCTAATCATGTTTTCTGTAAGTCCTTCCTGCGCAAGCATAGTTTCTAGTACTGATATATCAGTTGAAACATCCATGGCTACATCATAAAACAAATCATCAAGTAAATTACTAAAAGCAAGATTGATAGTATCCATTGTTTCTTCTATCTCTTTCTTTGCATTTAGAATATTTACCCCCTGGACAGAATGATTGTCCAGCCTTGTATAAGTATCCACCAATTTTAAGGTTGTGGGAAGAAAATACTCTGTAAATTTCTTTATTTCATTGAACTTTTCTGGATGCATTTCTACATAATCAAATATTTTCCTTGTTACTTCTTCCAGCTTATCTAATTTAAGTGATATCTCTTCCCCTGGGATTATAACATTGGCTTCTTTGATTCTGGTAACAAAATTTCGTCCTTCAAAAATTGCGTCTCTAATTTCTGATGTTAATTTGCTGCCGGAATCTTCTTTATCTTGATAGTTAATATCTTTACTTTGGCCCTTAATTTCTTTAGATCGATCTAGATCTTTCATTGCTATATTTTTCTTTAATTGGAGATATTGTTCATAAAGTTCATCCGTCAGCATAAAGTTGGTCTTTTTTTCATCAATATGACCCTGGGGAAACATCCCTATATCTATCATCTTATGCAGATCGTTGGCTATAAACTTCTTGCTGGATCCCGTTGCCCGAGATAAGTCTTCTATCAGGAAATAATCACGATCTCCCATCTTAAATATATAGTTTTTAAATCTTTTTAATCTTTTACGGATGCTGCTTCCCTTGATCCAAGAGATTATGCTTAATATAAGAAAAGGCAGAAGTCCAATAGCTATAGTATGAAATAAACCTTTAGCTCCGGTTGAATATCCTAATAAAGTCAGTACAAATACAGCTATTCCAAATGCTGAGCTTCCTATAACTCCAAATACAGTTAGCATCATTCCCGTAAATTCACCTTTTGGAACAATCAGATTCGTGGTTCTTAAAGTGGATCCCGTACTTTTATTTTCCCACTTCTTAATGTTTTCCTTCTTATAAGTAGTCTTATTACTTCCAGTAGAATTACTACTATGATCATCATTGGACTTAATATTTCTTAAATCAATCGATCGTCTAACCTCTTCAAGAGCATCGTTGACAAAGTTCTTTACATCTATATTTAACTTCTTAAAGTCTTTATTATTTAATCCATCTTGTACTATGTTTTTTATTTCATCACCCAAGTTTGTTTTTTTACGATTATCCATAGTTCCCTCCAAGTGACTAAATTTAGTATCTTTATTTCTATTATAACATCAAATTTACTTTTTTTCATTTTTAAAATCATATAAGCTCAACTTTTAAAGCTCTACATAGATAAATATTTAAATCTATTTTTTTATATTCTATTTGCAAAAAAGCTTTTTATCAATTATTATTATATATGAGAATAGAAGCTAAAAATAATAATTATCAGCTATTTTTATTCTCATACTATAGATTTTATAATATAAATTATAAGATTTAAAGAGAGGTGAAAAAATGACAAGAATGTTAGATATAGAAGAGATAATGCAGACTATACCCCACCGATATCCTTTTCTTTTTGTAGATAAGGTAGAAATCGTAGAAGAAGGAGTTAAAGGTGTAGGCTATAAAAATGTAACTATAAATGAAGCACATTTCCAAGGACACTATCCAGGAGCACCAGTTATGCCGGGAGTTCTTATAGTTGAAACTATGGCTCAAGTTGGAGCTGTAATCCTGCTTTCCCATGCCGACTTTAAAGGAAAGACTCCTTACTTTGCAGGAATAAATAAATTTAGATTTAAAAGAAAAGTAGTACCAGGCGACTCATTAAGAATGGAAGTTGAGATAACAAAACTTAGACGCTCCATAGGTATAGGATACGGAAAGGCTTATGTTGGAGAAGAATTAGCCGGCGAAGGTGAGTTTATGTTTGCAATTTCTTAGAATAAGTCTTAGTTTAATTTTAGAAGGAGTGAATATATGAATCTACCCACATTAAAAATTGGTAGCAAAATAGCAAGAGTTCCTATCATACAAGGCGGTATGGGTGTAGGAGTGTCTTTATCAAGCTTAGCTTCAGCAGTTGCAAATGAAGGCGGAATAGGTGTTATTTCCGGCGTTCAAATAGGTTACCGTGAAGATGATTTTGATAAAAATACTAATCAAGCCAATGTCAGAGCCTTAAAAAAAGAAATAAGACGTGCAAGAGAATTAAGTCCAGACGGAATACTTGGAGTAAACCTTATGGTAGCTATAAAAAACTACAAGGAAATGGTCCTAGCTTCTGTAGAAGAAGGAATAGATCTTATAATCTCCGGAGCTGGTTTCCCTAAAGATCTTCCAGATCTTGTAAGGGGAAGTTTAACCAAGATAGCGCCTATTGTATCCTCTGGAAAGGCCGCCGCTTTAATGACCAAGCTTTGGCTTAAGAGATATGACTATATGCCCGACCTTATGATAGTTGAAGGACCCGATGCTGGAGGACACCTTGGTTTTTCTCTTGACGACCTAGAAGGAGAAGACTATCCCGACTTAGGAACAATAGTAGAAGATGTAATAGAAACACTGAAACCTTTTGAAGAAAAAGCTGGTAAAAAGATACCTGTTATAGCAGCCGGAGGAATCTTTGACGGAAGCGACATAGCAAGGATGCTTAAGCTGGGCGCCGATGGTGTCCAGATGGGAACAAGATTTGTAGCAACTGATGAGTGTGATGCATCTGAGGAATACAAGCAGGCTTATATAGATGCTAAAAAAGATGATATAGACTACATCCTCAGCCCAGTTGGTATGCCAGGTCAAGCTATAATAAACCCCTTTATTAAGAAGGTAACATTAGAAAGAGAAAAGGTAACTAAGTGTTACAACTGTCTTACTCCTTGCAATCCAAAAACTACTCAGTACTGTATATCCCAGGCCCTTATAAACTCTGTAAATGGAGATATCGAAAATGGTCTTGTATTTATTGGAAAACAAGGTTATAGACTTGATAAGATAACTAGTGTTAAGGAATTAATGGATGAACTGGTTAGAGAAGTTAAAGAAGCTTAGAATAGAGTAAAGATAAATAAAAAGAGTTTCACAACTGTTAAGATGGTTGTGAAACTCCTTTTTATTATGGACTATAGAATTCTTCTCCGACCTTGAGATGATGTTTTCTAAAAATAATACATATTATCCTACCCTTCAACAATTTTTAAATAAGGAATCATTAAACCATTAATTTCAACCAATAAAATATCAGCTCTGTCAGTTTTATATATATTGCTACCAATCTCTAGTATTGTAGCATCCCAGTCTTTAAAATCTTTTGACACTGCTGTTTCTTTAATAGTTCCTAGCAAGTTACCTTTAGTTAATTCTAATTCCTTCACCCAGTCAATTTCACTGACATTTTCAAATACAGTATCTTCATACACAAACATATCAATATCTGAGTTTTTATTATATAAATATTGAGGTTCTGCATACTTGCTTGAATCAATAGTAGTCATATTATTTGATTTACATCCAGTTATAGAAATCATTAGGCAGAGTAAAATACAAATTATAATTTTCCTCATATCCAAACCTCCATTTTAATACTTATTAAACTATCTTCTTCATAAGTAGATTTTATCTAGAATAATTATTTTTAAGCAAGGTAAAGTTTAGTATAATCATAATAATTCCTATTAGTGCTATAAGAATATTTACCCAGCTATATAAAAATATTTTTTTATAACCTATATATATCCAAAGTATTCCTGCGATTATAGATAAAATATTACTTATTTTGTATCTGCTAGCATATTTCTTATCTGAATTCATATAATTTCCTCCTTCAACATCATCCATGATTCCATTAGAAAACTTAAGTCAAATGGTATAAGCCCTAATAATAGAAATATTAATTTTTTTATTAAAATTCTACTATTATAGAGGATATATTTTTAAAGCACTTGATTCATTTTTTCATATAATATAAAAAAATGAAAAACTAATTTTAATACTAACTTCCTTTATTTTACTATCTATTTTATCTTAACTAGTTACTTTTGTATTTATTTTGTATTTATAACGATTTTTTCACATTCTGAGCAATATAAGGCTTCTATACTAGGCTTTTCTAGGCCACTGGTCAATTTAATTCCTTTAGAAAACAACTGCATTATAGGTCCTTTATCATTTTCTTCCGGGATCCATTTTATAGCATACCTGTCTTGATGAATAACTCCTAGATTCATTTTTTCACCGCAATATGGACAATTTGATGTTTTCTCCAATAATATCTCCTCCTTAAATCTTCTCCACTTAACCATCAATCTTACCTTTTACGAAACCAACACTCTCTCCTTATTTTCTAGATTTAACTTAAATATCTAGTTTAAAATTCTATATATTTATTTTTCAGCATGTGAATAATCCACAAAAACACTTTCACATCTTTTACATAGATAAGCATCTACATGCCAAATTCCAAAATTATTTAAACCTGTTGATAATATTATTGAGTCATTGATAAAGTGAGGATCAGTAATCATTTTTGATAGTTTTGGAACCCAAGTTATTTCTCTTGAAGATTGAATATATCCTTTTTCAACTTCTCCTCCACATTTAAAACATTTTTCTTTAATATCCATAAATATCCTCCCATCAATATTTTTTAGTTTTTAGTTAAATATAATTATACTGATCGTGAATAAAGCTACTTATAGATCCAATAAAGATGAAAATAAGTTCTGAATTGTGAAAGATACCTTTCCTTTCATAGAAAAATATTTTTAAAAATTTATTTAAAACAGTTTAAGATTTTTCTAAAATTCCCTCTAAAAACCTAGTTTAAATCACCCGTTAACGGATGAAAAATATAAAACAATTAACGACGCTTAATACTAATAATGTGACTTAATAAATTTTATCTTTTTTCTTTTTCTTAAAAAGTAATTGAATGATTATGCCAACTGCGGCACCTATTAGAAGTATTATTATATTAAAGGAAGCACCTTTCATACTTGGATTAACTTGATTCTTATGTATAATATATTCTGTCATCAGCCCAATCGTTGCCGATAAAGTAAAGAAATATCCAAAAATAAATTGTTTAAACAGGATGGATACTAATATTATTAAGTAAATTGGTAGATATATTGCTTTAATAACAGAGATATCAATGTAATTTAGATAAATAAAGAATACCATAGTTATAAAAAGTATTATAGAGCAGATAATTAAATTTAGTATTATTTCTTTGTTTCTGTTCATATTAACT
>NZ_JARIEF010000046.1 GCF_029266915.1 Tissierella sp.
TATGAAAACCCAGATGAAGAATGTGACTTAAACTATACACCTAACACCATGGTAGAGCGAGATATAAAATATGCTCTATCAAACTCATTAGGTTTTGGCGGCCACAATGCATCATTATTATTTAAAAAATATGAATAAATTGATTTAAAAATAAAATACTATATGCTCTCCTATAATAAGCAGATGGAAGAATCTAGCTTGAAACTATGGGGGAGTATTTTTATGTTTTGATCATTAAATTAACGACTAAAAATTAAAGGCTAAACTAAAAACTAAAGATATGAAACTAGGTAAGTTTTTTAAAAAATAAGGCAGCTATAATATCCCTTTTATATTTGAGTGAAATGACTTATAATAAAGATATAGGAAAATTTATCGTTTTTAAGGGAGATGAAGGCTATCAACAACTATAAATGTACCGTATGCAGCTATACATATAGGCCTGAAAGAGGCGACATAAACAGAGAAATAGAACCTGGAACAGCATTTGAAGATCTAGATGAAGACTGGAAATGCCCAACATGCAATCAACCTAAGATGGCATTTGAAGAAGTAAAATCGAATAAGTAAGATGAGCTCTCTAAAATCGAGTAGATTTAGGGAGCTTATTTTTTTATAATAACAAAAGGAAAATAAAGGAAGATAAAAGAAGGAATTTTAAGAGTTATATAGAACTACTATATAGGAGACTATTACTTAAGGAGGATATTATGAAAAAAGTTTTGAAGAAATTGGGAAAAGTTATTCTTTATTTTTTAATGTTTTTGATTCTTCTTTCAAGTTTTGTACTGGTAAGCAGAAGGATCAATCAAAATAAAATTGATAAAATATTGGCTTATGGATCAAACCCTAAGGCAGAGGAGGTTTATAAACCAAGTCCGAAGAATATCTCTGTTCAAAAGAGAAGATTTAAGGAGGGGAATATAAGCGGATTCCATCATATACCAAGTGAGATTCGCCATAAAGGACTTGTTATTACATTTAGTGGTTCAGATGGAGGGATATATGAAAATATATCAAACTATCTTTCAAGTGATGGATATGAGCTTCTTGCTGTAAAATATTTTGGAGGAGAAGGCCAGCCTAAGCAAGGCGAGAGTATAGCTCTTGAATTGTATGAGTCCATATATTCTTATATAGAAGCTAACTGTAAAAATATAGATACTATAACTCTTGTAGGAGCATCTAAAGGAGCCCAGCTAGCCCTGCTTCTAGCTGCACATTATGAAAGTGTTGATAACTTAGTCTTAGTAGCACCAACGGCACATGTATGGAGTCATAATCCTTTAGATGGAGAAAAGTCAGGCTTTTGGACTTATAAAGGAGAGGAACTTGAATACTTAAATGGAGAAAAAAGTGGAGTTGCTGTCATAAAAACTCTGACAAATTTATTACTTAATAAGCCTCATGATCAGCTTGTTTTTGCAAATTCAGAGTTTGAAAATAGTACAAATTTAGAAGAAGCCAGAATAAAAGTAGAAAATTCAGATGCTAAAATATTAGCTTTTTATGGTGAAGATGACAGGATGCTGGATGCTAAAACTGGAGCAGAGCTTATAAAAAAACATGCTAGCAATGAAGTTATAATTCATGGATATAAAAATACAGGTCATGCTTTGGGTGCAGAATCGATTATGAATACTGAAATCGGAGGACTAAGGTTAAATGGAGGAAATTTTGACTCTAATATAGAAGCAGACCTAGATATGAAAAAGATTACACTTGAAGTTTTAGAAAAATGGCATCAATGAAAGTTAAAGTTAAAAATATATAGCTAGGAGTGTAAATTTATATGAATATAGAAAGATTTGTTAAATTTAAAGAAGGCATAGTAGAAAATGTTTCGAAAGTTATAATAGGTAAAGATAAGGAAATAGAGCTGATAATAGTAGCATTTTTATCAGGCGGGCATGTTCTACTAGAGGATATACCAGGAACGGGAAAGACTATGATGATAAAGGCCTTTTCAAAAACCTTAAACCTGCCCTTTAAAAGGATTCAGTTTACTCCCGACCTTCTTCCATCAGACATAACTGGAATTAATTTTTACAATCAAAAAACTGGGGATTTCCAGTTTAGACAAGGACCAATATTCTCAAACATAATCCTTACTGATGAAATAAACAGAGCTACACCTAGAACCCAGTCATCACTGCTTGAAGCTATGGAAGAAAAACAGATAACAGCTGATGGAGTAACTAGAAAACTAGACCAGCCCTTTATGGTACTGGCTACGCAAAACCCAGTAGAATCATTTGGAACATTTCCGCTGCCGGAAGCTCAGTTAGATAGATTCTTGATGAGGATTAAACTGGGATATCCAACTATGGAAGAAGAAAAGATTATAATCAGAAAAAACATAGGAAATCCACTAGATAGCATTCAAGAGATGTTAGATTTTGATGAAATAAAATATTTACTTGCTTCAGTATCACAAGTTACAATTCATGAAGATGTTATGGATTACTTAGTTAAGATAGTAGATGAAACTAGAAATAAGGACAATATTTCCTTAGGCGTAAGTCCTAGAGCTTCTATAGCCTTGTTTAAAGCCTGCCAAGCTTACTCAGCTATTAATGGACGCGACTATATACTTCCTGAAGATATTAAAGCTATAGCTCCTTTTGTATTAAACCATAGAATAATAGCAAGAGGAATAAACAAAATAGAAGATTCTATAGAATTTATCCAAGAAACAGTTGCAGGGGTAGAAGTTCCCTTAGAAAACATAGGAGTTTAGATATGGTTTGGTATTTAGCGGGTCTAATACTATCTATTTATATTATAAACCGGCTCACACTAGACTATGGTTTTAAGAACTTGAGCTATGAGATGGAAATAAAAAACCAAACTGCTGAGATAGGAGAAGAGATAGATGTAACTTCAATCATAGAAAATAAAAAATATTTTACAGTTTCTTTTTTGAGAATAACAGAATTTTTCCCAGAAGGCTTTAACGAATCCAACAGAAGATACAACTTATTTATCATGCCCTATCAAAGAGTAAAAAGAACTTATAAGATGAATATAAACAAAAGAGGCCACTACGTTATTAAAAATATGCATCTAGAAGTAGGAGACTTTATTGGGTTTAAGATAAGAAGAAGAGAACTAGCAATTGAAAAAGAGTTAATCGTATTTCCAAAAAAGATAGATCTACAAAAAAGTCTGATTCCTATAGGATCTTTAAATGGAGATGTTTCAGTTAAAAGATGGATAATAGAAGATCCGCTTATGACTATAGGTATAAGAGAATACACCGGCAATGAACCTGAGAAGTTTATACATTGGCCATCTTCTGCAAGATATGGAAACCTGATGGTCAAGAACTTTGATTTTACAAGCGACAATAGTGTGCTTATAGCTTTAAACCTAGAAACGATGAAGCCCTCATGGGAACCGCCAGAAGAAGATCTGATTGAAAAGGTCATATCCCTAGCAAGGGGAGTTATGGAAGAGTTTGAAGAAGCTAAGATTCCTTATGGACTAGCTATCAACAGAAACGATATAGACCTCTCACAAGAGCGAGGATACTTTCATTATC
>NZ_JARIEF010000022.1 GCF_029266915.1 Tissierella sp.
GAAGAGCTATGAGCTTGGTAAGTTCTTCAGAAAATGTAGTAGGAGATTTATTTGGAAAACCTATCACTATAGTTCTTATGCTGCTTATAATAGTTTCAGTTGGATCAAACTTTATTTCAGTGGATGGGATTAAAAGAGAAAAAAATAATTAATCTATTTGTGCTAAAGATGAGATATAAAAAGAATAAATAAAATAATAAACAATAAACCAAAAGATCTTAGAAGATTTAAATCCTCTAAGATCTTTTTTTAAAAAAATGATTGTTATTTTACAAACTCATAAATAAGGCTCATAATACTTATAAATACTTTGTGAGCTATTTATTTTTTATCTCTTTATGCTATACTCAGATTAGAATGTTGTTTAAATATTCTTAAGGGTAAAGATAGAATGAAAGTTAAACTACTATAAGGAGGAATAGAATTGAATTTTAGAATTGAACATGATACTTTAGGTCAGGTAAAGGTGGCAGAAGATAAGTACTGGGGAGCTCAGACGCAAAGGAGCAAGGATAACTTTAAAATAGGTATAGAAAAAATGCCTCTTGAAATTATTAAAGCTTTTAGTATTTTAAAAAAAGCAGCTGCTATTACAAATAATAAACTGGGCAAGCTACCGGATGAGAAGAAAGATATAATAGTAAAGGTTTGTGATGAAATATTTGCAGGCAAGCTGGAGGGAAACTTTCCCCTTAGTGTTTGGCAGACGGGAAGCGGAACCCAGACCAATATGAATGTAAATGAAGTAATAGCTCACAGGGCTAATGAAATCTTACAAAAAGATCTGATTCATCCTAATGATCATGTAAACATGAGTCAAAGTTCTAATGATACTTTTCCAACAGCTATGAATATTTCAGCTATAATTGAACTCGAAGATGGACTCCTGCCAGCTCTTGAGAGTCTAAAAGAGACTTTTAAAAGTCTTCAAGCAGACACTGAAGATATTATTAAAACAGGAAGAACCCATCTCCAAGATGCAGTTCCTCTATCTCTAGGTCAGGAAATAAGCGCCTGGAAGTTTATGCTGGAGCAAGCTATAGACCATATAACTTCTTCAATAGATAGCTTAAGACCATTGGCTCTTGGAGGAACAGCAGTTGGTACAGGTCTAAACTCTCCAGAAGGATTCGCAGAGAGTGTAGCGGAAGAAATAGCAAATATTACTGGTAAGAGCTTTTCTACTTCAGGTAATAAATTTTATTCGCTGAGCAGTAAAAGTGACTTTGCATTTGTTCATGGATCTTTAAAGGCTTTGGCAACTGATCTTTTAAAGATTGCAAATGATGTAAGATGGCTGGCAAGTGGACCAAGATGCGGTATTGGTGAAATAACTATACCTGAAAATGAGCCGGGAAGTTCTATAATGCCGGGCAAGGTTAATCCTACTCAAAGTGAAGCCTTAACTATGGTTGTTGCTCAAGTTATGGGTAATGATACTTCAATAAGCTTTGGAGCATCTCAAGGAAACTTCCAATTAAATGTATTTATGCCTATGATCATCTACAATTTTATTCAGTCAGCAAGGCTTTTAAAAGATGCAATGGAATCTTTCAATAAGAATTGTGCTGTTGGCATAAAAGCAAACAATGAAAAGATAGAAGAAAATCTAGATAAATCTCTTATGCTTGTAACTGCATTAAACCCATATATAGGGTACGAAAATGCAGCTAAGGTTGCAAAGCTTGCCCATAGTGAACATTTAACACTAAAGGAAGCGGTAGTAAAACTTGGATATTTAAAGGAAGAAGAATTTGATAATATAGTAGATCCTAAAACTATGATTTAACTATATTGTTAGGTATATTGAGTTAGATTTTATGTATAATGGCAGGATTTTTAAAATATTGACAAACGTTTGCTTAATTTGGTATTATTAAGGCAATAAAGAAAAAAACATAAAAAACATTTAGGGGGATTAAAATGAAAAGAAGAATAGCTTTAATGCTAGCAATGGTAATGATTTTCTCACTTGCAGTAGGTTGTGCAAAGGATTCAGGAGACGGCGGCGCAGGTACTGATGGTGGAGATGGTTTAAAGATAGGTGTTCTTATATACAAATATGACGATACTTATATATCAACAGTTCGTCAAGCATTAGAAAAAGAAGGAAAAGACATGAATGTTGAACTTCTTATGAACGATGCTAAGGGTGACCAAGCTCAACAAAATGACCAACTTGATATTTTAATCGAAAAAGATGTTGATGCATTAATAGTAAACATAGTAGATATCGGCGCTGCTGAATCAGTAATAGAAAAAGCAAAAGCTGCTGATATACCAGTTGTATTCTTTAACAGAGAGCCGGATGCAGCAGTAATTAAATCTTATGATAAAGCAAGATTTGTAGGTACAAAGCCAGAAGAAGCTGGAATTATTCAAGGTGAAATAATGGCTGAGATTTGGGAAGCAGGAGAATTTGATAGAAATGGCGACGACACTATACAGTATGTAATGCTTAAAGGTGACGCAGACAATCCAGAAGCAATAGCAAGAACTGAGTACTCTATAAAAACTCTAAATGATAAAGGAATAAAAACAGAAGAATTAGGTCTTCAAGTTGCAAACTGGGATACTGACAAAGCTAACCAAGCAGTAGAAGCATGGCTTGCAAAAGACGGAGATAAAATTGAATATGTAATAGCAAACAATGATGGAATGGCATCAGGAGCTATAGCAGCTCTTCAAAACGCAGGTTACAACAAAGGCGAAGCAGATAAGTATATTCCAGTATTTGGAGTAGACGCAACTGACGAAGCTAAAGATTTAATTGAAAAAGAATTTATGAGCGCAACAGTTAAACAAGATGGTGAAGCTATGGCTAAAGCAGTAATGGCAATGGCTATGAACGCTGGAAAAGACAAAGAATTTGTTGATGGAACAGATTACAAATATGACGAAACTGAAGTATCAGTAAGAATTCCATACCAAGCATACCAAAAATAATATAATAAGAATATAATACAAAAAACCGCACAGGATTTAAATAATATTCTTGTGCGGTTTTTTTATAACAAATAGGTAGGTGAAAATAATGGAAAATGAAAAAACACTTGAAAATACAAAGGTAATTCAAAATGAAAAACTAATTGAAAGCGAAGAAAACAATATAAGAGATAAAAAAATAAGAGATGATGAATATATACTTGAAATGAAGAATATATCTAAATCTTTTCCTGGAGTAAAGGCACTTGATAATGTTACTCTTAAATTAAAGCCAGGAACAGTTCATGCTCTTATGGGAGAAAATGGAGCTGGAAAATCTACTCTAATGAAGATACTCTTTGGAATATATGTTGAAGATGAAGGCGAGATATTCTTAGAAGGTAAAAAAATTAAATTTACAAATCCTAAGGTTGCCCTTGAAAATGGTGTATCCATGGTACATCAAGAACTTAACCAAGTACTTCAAAGAGATATAGCAGATAATATACTACTTGGTAGATATCCAACCAAGGGATTTATGATAGATCAAAGGGAAATGTATAAATATACCGATGCAATATTTAAAGACTTAAATATTGATATAAATCCTAGAACCAAACTAAAGGATCTTTCTGTTTCTCAAAGACAGATGGTTGAAATTGGAAAAGCAGTTTCATTTGATGCTAAGATCTTGGTTCTTGATGAGCCAACATCATCTTTAACTCAGCAGGAGGTAGGTCATCTATTTAAGATAATAAATCTACTTAGAGACAGAGGAGTTGCTATAGTTTATATCTCTCATAAAATGGAGGAAATCCTTCAGATATCAGATGAAGTTACTATAATGAGAGACGGTCAGTGGGTAGCTACAGAAGATGCAAAGGATCTTGATACAGATAGAATAATAAGCCTGATGGTAGGAAGAGATTTAACTAACAGATTCCCGCCTAAGACAAATATTCCAGGAGAAGTAATTTTAGAGGTAAATAATCTGACTGGAAAATACCAGCCTTCCATTAAAAATGTAAGCTTTGAACTTAGAAAAGGTGAGATACTAGGAGTTGCGGGACTTGTTGGAGCAGGAAGAACTGAACTTATAGAAACAATATTTGGTATAGCTACTAAAGATGAAGGTGAAATACTTCTTCATAACAAATCAGTAGTAAACAAAAATGCCACCGAGTCTATTAAAAATGGTTTCGCTCTTTTAACTGAAGAAAGACGTGCAACCGGTATTTTCCCAGGGCTTGATGTAAACTTCAATTCTTTTATAGCCAATATAGATAACTATTCTAAATATGGAGTCTTAGATAATAAAAGAACTAGAAAAGATACAGACTGGGTTATCAAATCTATGAATGTAAAAACTCCAAGTCAAAAGACTAGCATAAAATCTCTCTCAGGAGGTAATCAACAAAAGGTAATCCTTGGAAGATGGCTACTTACAAATCCAGAGGTGCTGCTGCTAGATGAGCCCACTCGTGGTGTTGATGTTGGAGCAAAGTATGAGATCTACCAGCTGATAATAGATCTGGCAGATAAAGAAAAGGGAATTATATTTGTAAGTTCGGAGATGCCAGAGCTCCTTGGAACATGTGACAGGATAATGGTAATGTCCAACGGAAGAATAGCCGGAATTGAAGACGCAAAAGACTTGACTCAAGAGAAGATTATGACTCTTGCGACCAAATATTTATAAAATTAAGAGGTGAAAAACATGGATGCAAATGAAAATGAAAAAAGAATCCCTGAAACTTTAAGAAAGAAAAACCCTAAAAAGAAAAGAGATTGGAAAGAGATACTTTTAAATTATGCCTTATATATAATTCTTGGAATAATGATCTTGGGTGTAATTATTATAGAACCTGGATTTGTTTCTATAAAAAACTTTACTAACATTTTAAGTCAGGCATCAACTCGTGCAATACTTGGTATGGGTATAGCAGGCTTGATAGTTCTTCAAGGTACTGACCTCTCAGCAGGTAGAATACTTGGACTATCTGGAATCGTTGCAGCTTCCCTTCTTCAAGATGTGGACTACAGCTCAAGAATGTACGCGAATCTGCCGGCACTACCTTTAATCCTGCCGCTTTTGGTATCTATTGCAATAGGAGTCTTCTTTGCAGCTATCAATGGCTTTGGAGTTGCAAAATTAAAGATTCATGCCTTTATAGTAACACTTGGTACTCAGCTTATAGCTTATGGAGCAGCTCTTCTTTATATAGACAGACCTCCTCTAGGTGCACAGCCTATAGCTAGATTTGACGCAAGGTATACAAACCTTGTAAACGGCTCTATAAAGATAGGATCTGGTCAGAATTCATTTCAGATACCCTATTTAATATTTTATGCAGCTATAATAGCTCTAATAATGTGGTTTATATGGAATAAGACAAAACTTGGTAAAAACATGTTTGCTATAGGTGGAAATCCAGAAGCAGCAGAGGTTTCTGGAGTAAATATAGTTAAAAATATAATGATAGTATACCTTATTTCAGGTGTGCTTTACGGAATAGCAGGCTACTTAGAAGTTGCAAGGATCGGTTCAGCAACCTCTATAACAGGGCAAAACTATGAGCTGGACGCCATAGCTGCCTGCGTAGTTGGAGGAGTATCTTTCTCTGGAGGAGTTGGAACAATTCCTGGAGTATTAATTGGAGCAGTCCTTCTTCAGTTTATAAACTACGGACTAATCTATGTTGGAGTAAGTCCATATCTTCAGATTATTATAAAAGGACTTATCATAATAGTAGCAGTTTCTATAGATGTTAGAAAATATATCGAAAAGAAATAGGTGGATAGATGAGCATAACAGAAGGATCTCACTTAGGACTAAAAACTATAAATATAGATTCAAAGAGCTTAAGACTCAAAGTAATTCCGGAGCTTGGATTTAAGATTGCATCAATAGTCTATAAACCTCTTGAAAAAGAGTTCTTATTTCAGCCCTCAAAAGGAAAGTATGATCTGCCTGAATTTGGAGGGGATTTTTCAAAATATGATACCTCAGGGCTTGATGAAATGCTACCAACAGTAGATGCCTGCATCTATCCGGAAGAGAATTTTAAGGGAAAAATTCTTCCAGACCATGGAGACCTTTGGAGCCTTGCTTTTGATACAGAGATAGAAGCAGATAAGATAAGTGGAAGGGTAGAACTTAAAAGCCTTCCACTTGCTTTTGAAAAAAAGATAAGTTTTAAAGATGAAACGACTATCAAGATGGAATATAAGGTTATAAATCTAGGGGATAAGAAAATCTTTTATCTCTGGACCCTTCATGGCTTAAACAATTTTGATGACTATACTGAACTTGTATTTCCTAAAGGTGTTGAAGAAGTCTTAAATGTCCAAGGTGATGAAGATTTAAACCAGATGGACTTAAAGAGCTTATCAGCCTATGAAGATGGGAAGAGCTATAAGTACTATTTTCTAGGAGATATAAAGAGGGGACAAGCTGGCTTAAGATACAAAAAAGAAAGATTGCAGTACACTATTGATTATGACTCAGAGATAAATCCTTATCTAGGAGTTTGGATAACCAAGGGTGGATTTAAAGGGGAGTACAACTGTGCTATTGAGCCGTCAAATGGATTTTACGATTCCCTGGAATTGGCATACAAAAATAAGAAAGTAGCCAGTTTAGAAGCAGGAGAGGAAAAGTCCTGGACCCTACTTATAAATATAGATAAATATTAATATATAAGCAGATGAATAGAATAAATAAATAGAATAAACGAAGAAAATAAACGAATATATGCGTAAACAGAAAGTTATAATGAGTAAATAAATATATAGGTTAAATAAAATTTACAACAAATAAATATGGAAAATAAGTAAAAAACTAGATTCACCAAATAGATCAATCAGATAGAGGAGGGATTGGGATGGAACTTGGAGATTTGAAGGATAAGTTTATAGAACTCTATGGAAAGGGAACCATAGAATACTTTTTTTCACCTAGTAGAGTTAATCTTATAGGTGAGCATATCGACTATAATGGAGGAAAAGTCCTTCCTTTAGCTATAGAAATAGGAACTTACGGTTTAGTTAGAAGACGAGAAGATAATGTTTTAAATCTAGCATCTCTTAATATGGACTTGAAGGTAAAAACTAAGATAGAAGATATAGTCTATAAAAAAGAAGATGGATGGGCGAATTATCCTAAAGGAGTCATATCGATTCTTATGCAGGAAGGCTTTAAAGTGGGAGGAATGGATATTCTTATTTATGGAAATATTCCTAACGGAGCAGGACTATCTTCATCAGCATCACTTGAGCTTTTAATTGCTCAGATGGTAAATGAGCTCTTCAATAAGGATGAAATAGACCGAGTAGATCTTGTTAAAATTTCCCAAAGAGCTGAAAATGAGTTTGTAGGAGTAAACTGCGGCATAATGGATCAGTTTGTAATTGGGATGGGCAAGAAAGATAAGGCCATACTTCTTGATACTGATACACTTGATTATACTTATGTGGATATGGACTTAAAAGACTATACTCTAGTAATTATGAATACAAATAAAAGACG
>NZ_JARIEF010000024.1 GCF_029266915.1 Tissierella sp.
AGGAGAAAACTATGAAAAATAGCTTATGCAAAGTTTTAAATATAGATTTATATAGAAAAGAAGTAATATCTTTTGTTGGCGGTGGTGGTAAAACGACGGCTATGTTCGCTCTAGCTGACGAGCTTAAAACTCTAGGTAAAAGGGTTTTAATTACCACAACTACTAATATATTTATCCCTAAAGAAGGTAGCTTTGATCAGTTATTTTTAAAGGATGTGGATTTAGAAAAGATTGAGCCAGGAAGTCTGACTATATTTGGAGAAGAAGTAAGAGATAAAAAGATAAAAGGCCCCGACCTAGAAGTTCTCGATATACTTATAAAAAAAGATTTATTTGATTATTATTTAATAGAAGCCGACGGAGCCAAACATAAACCCATAAAGGCTCCTGCAAGTCATGAACCGGTTATAAGCGCTCTAACTACAAAAACCATAGGGCTGATAGGTCTTGATGCCCTTCATAAATCTATAGTAGAAATCAGTCATAGATCTGAAATACTTAGCGAACTATTAAATAAGAAGTCTTCTGAGAAGGTTGAAGTAGTTGATATTATAAAGCTTGTCCTCCACCGGGATGGGCTTTTTAAAGACTATAAAGGCGAAGCAATCCTCCTTCTAAATAAAACTGTAAATGCAGCTTTAATAGAAGAAGGATTGCTTATAAAAAGAATTTTAAATAAGTCGAATTTTAAAAATGTAATAATAGCTGATGTGATGACTAGATCTTTTTATTGATCCTATAACCTTCTATGCTCTGCATTTCCCTTGTTTTTCACCAAAAGAACTTCACTCATAATACTAACCGCTATTTCTTTTGGTTCTTCTGATGCTATATCAAGCCCTATGGGTGCGTAGACCCTTTTAAGGATCTCTTCACTAAAACCTTTTTCCTTTAAATGTTCCATCATTTCTATTACTTTTTTCTTACTTCCCATAGCTCCTATATAGGCAGCTTCTGAATTTACTACCATTTCCAGGGCTTCTTGATCACATTTATGTCCTCTAGTTACGACTACTATATATGTGTTTTTATCTATCTTATAATCTTTAAGTGTTTCTTCTATATCTCCCATCACCAACTCACTGGCATGGGGAAATCTTTCTTTGTTTAAAAACTCTTCTCTATCATCAAATATTGATATATCAAAGTCTAATAAGAGTGCCTGTTCATATATGGCAAAACCTACATGACCTCCTCCAAAAATCATAAGCTTGGGCTTGTTCCTATAGACATCAATAAATACATCTACTTCTCCGCCGCATATCATACCTATTTTTTTGTCATCTAGCCTAAGTTTATGACTTTCACTTTTCCCGCTTTTTAAAGCATCTAAGGAAAGATCTATTACATGATTCTCAAGTGCTCCTCCTCCAATAGTTCCTATTATCTTTCTATCTTTCAAAACTGCCATCATAGTTCCAACTCCTCTGGGAGCGGAACCTGTTGCTCTTGTAATTGTAGCTACAGCAACTTGCTCTCTAGCATCTATAAGTTCCATCGTTTCTTTTAAAACTGATAAATCTGCCATCTAATCTTTCCTCCTCAATCTCATTATAGCTTCTAATACTCCGCCACCGACTGCTCTTGCCTTGTCGGAAATAGTATATGTATATTCTAATATTCCTCTGGGATCTATATCTCCAATCTTCATTCCTTTTTTAACAAATAATCCTTCTTTTAAAAGACCTCTTATAACTCCATCTATATTCGCTCTTACATCTGCCTCTCCAGTAGTACATATAATATCACCTTTTTTTACCATGTCACCAATTTTATAATAATTTTTTATGATCCCCTTGTCTTGGGCTCTTATTATTCTCTCACTGGTAAAACCTATTATATTGCCGGGTATGCCGGTGTTCTCTGCAGCTTTCCCTTCTTCTATAATTCTACCTAGGTTATGCCCTCTGTTAGTTTCTACTACAAGGTCTGTATCTCTACCTGCAGAGAATCCCGGACCAACGCCTATAACTATCTCTGCCATATCACGCTTAGTACCTAGATTTGTTTTAGCTAATATACTATCAACCACAGCCAAGGCCTCAAGCTTATAGGTTATGCTACAATCTTCGTCTACTAAAACTGCTATTTTACCCTCTTGTAGGATTTTTTTTATGGTTGCTATGTCATTTTTATCCCTGCAGTAAATAGCTTCTACTCCTTCTACCTCCGCTTGCCCTTCGTATATAGCTTCGCAAAATGATACCTTGCGTCTTATAGCAGTTGGTTTTTCTATATCTGTTATTATGATATTAAATCCTGATTTAAAAAGTCTATAGGCTATTCCTGTTGCTATATCTCCGCCGCCCCTTATAATAACTATACCCATTTTTTAACCACCTCTAGATCTTCTGGAGTATCTATATCTTTTCCTAGTTTTTCATCTTGAAAGTGAAACTCTTCTAGATCTTCCTTATGTTTTTTCATTAAATCGCGTCCACCTTTGTCCCCCTGAACTCTTAATAATTCATCCCTATATTTGCCCCCAAATATACTTGGCATCCCTCTCTTGGAATTGTAATAAGGCACTAATATACCTTTTTCCGAGTTATTGTATTTATTTATAAGTTTGTTTATATGTTCTTTATCTATAAAGGGCTGATCCCCCATTATAAACATAAAATCTGAATCCATTTTTACCCCAGCTACCCCTAGCTTTATGGATTCTGATTGACCAAGATTTGCATTAGAATTTAATATGGTTTCTAAATTATATTTTTCACCTATATCTTTTACTTCCTTTTGTCTATAGACTAGCAGCAGTTTATCTAATTCACTTTCTTTACAAGCCTTTATTACAGTTTCAATTAAAGTCTCATCCTTTAACTTTATTAAAAGTTTATCTCTTCCCATTCTATTGGAGAATCCAGAAGCTAAGATTATTCCTGTTATCATATTATCACCTATTTTGAAATTCTTTTAAACTCCTATCAAGCTATTTAAATCTACTCCTATCTCATATAGTATACCTTTTTCATCTATTATAGTTAAAAATTTAAACAACTTTCCATCTTCTACTCTCTTTTTTATAGGAGTAAATATATGATCCTTTTGCTTGTTTTTCAACTCCAAAAATGATGGATCAGCTTCATATAGATTTAGTCCGCTGCCGGAGCTTTCATTTGTATATTCTACTATTCCATTTGCATCTGTCACATATATAGCATCCACATCTTTTTCTTTTCCCAGACGCTCTATATCTTCATGGCTTATATTTTTATTGGCTTTAAAGTAATCTCTTATTGATTTTACTTTTTCCATCATAGCCTCTTCAAGTTCACTTTCAATAACAAATTGCTGCATATTGCACACTTGCTCTCTAATTTCTTCTGCTATTTCATCTGTACTTATAGATCTATCATGTTGTTCCAATGCTTCTTTATTTAAATCTAGTATGTGGTCTGAAGTCTTATTTGAAAAATCCAATACATTGTCTATATTTTTATTGACATTTTCTATAAGAGCAGTGTTTTGAGATGTGCTCCTCTTAATATCTTCTAAGCTTTCTTTCCCTATATTGAGGGTCTCTATTATATTTTTAAACTCCCTACTTGTAGTTTCTATCACTTGAGTGTTTTCTTCTATATATTCAACTTCATCTTTTATACTTATAGATATACTTTCTATTTCATTCTTCAGATTTTCTATAACTGATTCAATATTTCCTGATATAAAGTCAGTCTGAGTAGCAAGTTTTCCAACTTCCAGGGCAACTATAGAAAATCCCCTTCCTTCCTCTCCAGCTCTTGCAGCTTCTATAGATGCATTTAAAGAAAGCATCTTTGTCTGGTTAGAGATATCCTTTATACTTGACACAAGACCTACTACTTCATCAAAAAGTTTTTTAAGATCTACTATGTTGTCTGAAGTTAATAGAATCATGTCCTTTATATTTTTAATTCTAGTTTCAATATCATCTATAGACTTTATTCCGCCTTGAGCTGTATCTATAGATTTTCCTATAAATTCTACCTTTTCATTTATAGTTACTTCTATCTTATCCATAGAGCCTAATATTTCTTCTGATAATAAGTTGGTACTCTCTAGCATTTTGTTTTGATGTATTATGTTCTCCTGAGCTATATCCATTGAAGATGATATTTTTTTAGAACTCTCCAAACTGTCTTTAGTAGATATTTTTAAATCTTCACATACATTAAATATATCTGTAGAAATCTCAATCTGAGTTTTTAAGTTTCCCTTGATATCTCTATGTATCTTGTCTATTATATCTTTCTCTTGGCCTGTAAGTTCCTCTGGTGTCTTAAAATATATGGTATTTATATTTTCTAGGTTCAGCAAGAGATTATTCTTGCTCCTTTTTATCTTTAGATTTACCAAAAATCCGCCAAATAAAGCCAGTATAATTATTGCTCCTGACTGAATAAACTTATTGCCTATCATTTTATTTAGGTAGGAGACAATTGTAAGAAATAGCAGGCTTGTTATAAAGCTGATTATATAATCTTTATTTACTCTCATATTTGTATCTCCCCTAATATAAATTGCTCTCTTTTATAGCTTTAAAAAGTCTCTCCGGTGTAACCGGCAGTTCTTTTACTCTTACTCCTATAGCGTCATAGATGGCATTTAAGATAGCCGGAGCTACTGGTATCATAACTGGTTCACCTATTCCTTTAGCTCCGTAAGGTGCTGTAGATTCCGGATCTTCTACTATTACTTTTTCAATGTTCAGAGTATCCATAGCTGTTGGTATCAGATACTTTGAAAACTTATTATGTTTCATTTTTCCTTCAACTATATTTAGATCTTCAAATAAGGCATAACCTAAGGCCATTGTAAACCCACCATCTATTTGTCCTTCTATAAGTTTAGGATTTACAGCCTTTCCTACGTCCTGAGCAAAGCAAGCATTTAAAACTTCAACTTTTCCAGTATTAATATCTACTTCTACTTCTACAGCACATGCATTATAGGTATAAGGATGGTAGGGTGCTCCTTGGCCTGTTTCTGGATCCATTTCAACAGTTTGAGCCGTAAAAGTTGCCTTTCCTTCTATCTTTTCACTATAATTTAAACTTAGATCTTTAAATGATATATGTTTTTGAGGAAAAAAATCCAGATAAACTTCTGAATCTCTTACCTGAAGTCCTACGGTTGAGTTAAGTCCCATAGACACTCTCGCTCTTTCTATTATTTCTTTTTCAAAATCTTCACAAGCAAGTTTTATAGCATTTCCAGTATTATAGGTTTGACGGCTGGCAGCTGCAGTTCCTGAGTCAGGCATAAGACTTGTATCTTCACATATCAAATCTACCAGTCCTACATCCAGCTTTAAAGTCTCTGCTGCTATCTGTCTCATTATAGTCTTAGACCCCTGTCCAACTTCTGTAGCTCCTGCACAGACTCCTACTCTTCCTCCATCTAATAGCCTGACAACCGCATTGGATATATCTGGGAATCCGTTACCGTAGCCTGTTCCGTAAAACGATAAACCTATACCTCTTCCAATCTTCTTCATTACTTAACCTCCTCTTTTCCTGATCTGTATCCTTTAAATCTTTGGCCTGCTTCCTCTAAACAAACATCTAAAGGAACTGATTCGAGAAGAAGTTGTCCGGTTGCTGTTTCTGAGCCCTTTCTAAAGATATTCTTCATTCTTATTTCTATAGGATCCATTCCAAGTTCTTCAGCTAGTATATCCATCTGCTGTTCATGAGCTACTGGTATCTGTGTTGCTCCAAAACCTCTCATTGCTCCAGAGTAGGGATTATTTGTATATACTGCATAGCTATCAACTTTTACATTTGGAATCTCATAAGGACCGGTGGCATGCACGCCGCCTTTTCTAAGAACATTGGTAGCCCAGGAAGCATAGGCTCCAGTGTCTCCTATAATCTCAACTTCTAGTGCTAAGAGATTTCCGTCCTTGTCTGCTCCAGTTTTATACTTCATTATCATAGGGTGTCTCTTTGAGTGAGCAAGAAAAGACTCTTCTCTATCAAATATACATTTTATAGGTCTATTAAGAGTCCAAGCCGCAAGACTTAGATGAATCTGCAGTGAAATATCTTCTCTTCCTCCAAAAGCTCCACCTATATTTGTATTTATAATTCTTACCTTCTCTGGATCTATCTCAAGTGCATTTGCTATCTCTTCTTTATCAAAATGAGGATACTGAGTTGCAACTAAAAGAGTCAGTGTTCCATCTTCATCAACATAACTCAGCCCTGCTTCTGGCTGAATAAAAGCATGATCTACTGAATGAGTTTTATAAGTATTCTCCGCTATAACTTCGCAGTTTTTAAAGCCTTCTTCTATATCTCCTCTTCTAAGTTTATAGTGATACATAATATTTGAGCCTTCGTGAACTCTAGGAGAATCTTCCTTCATTGCTTGTTCTGGGTCAAAAATACCTTCTAGTTCTTCATACTTTATTATCATCTTTTTTTCTGCAGCTTTACATGCCTCTACGCTTTCTCCAACTATAAATGCTAAAGCATCACCAATTTGTTTTACTTTTTTAGAAGTAAAAACTTCATGATCTTTAAATACTACTCCATGACAATTGTTTGGAACATCTTTATGGGTAAATATTTTTACTATACCTTCAGTTTTTTCAGCATCACTTGGATCTAGTTCTACATAAGCGTGAGGTATTGTAGATCTAATAGTCTTTCCATAAAGCATTCCATCCATATACATATCAGAGGGATATTGAGCTTTTCCAGTTACCTTAGAAAGAGCATCTACTCTTATAATATTTTGTCCAACAACATCTAATTTCAATTTATCTCTCCTCCTTGATATACTTTTTAGAAAGATCAGTAGCTTCCCTCATCTTACTATATCCCGTACATCTGCATAGGTTGCCGGAGAGTCCTTCCTTTACTTCTTCTTCACTTGGGTCTATATTTTTATCCAGCAGCGCTTTAGTTGAAAGAACCATTCCAGGAATACAAAAACCACATTGTACAGCCCCAACTTCCATGTAAGCCCTTTGAACCGGGTCAAGCTTTCCATCTTTTTCCAGACCTTCTATAGTTATAATCTCTGAATTGTGTGCCTGGAATGCCATAACCATGCATGAGTTAACTGTCTCCCCATCCATTATAACAGTACAGGCTCCGCATTCTCCCTCTCCGCAACCTTCTTTTGTTCCATGAAGAGAAAGTTCATCTCTAAGCAGATCTATCAGTCTTAGGTTTTCATCTATCTCTATCTCTATATTTTCTCCATTTACTTTCAAATTTATATTTCTCATTTTTTTAGCTCCTCTCTTGTAGCCATGCAATTGTCTATAGCTTCTTTTAAAGTTGTATTTATTGCGCTGCTTTTATAAGGAAATGTCGATCTGCCTTTTAATCTTTCTTCCGCTGAGCTTCTTAAAACTTCTGTAGCCTGTTCTATTACCTGATCATTTATGTCTTTTCCAAGTAGATATTTTTCTACAGTTCTTTCTCTGACCGGTGTTCTTCCAAGCGCTCCGCTTGCTACCTTAACATCTTTTACTTTATTATCTTCATCAAATTCTATCATTACTGAATTTGTAAGTCTTGAAATAGCCAATGCTTTTCTAAGTCCTAGTTTTGCAAATGAAAGTGATACATCTCCATTGGGTTTATTGAATTTTATATAAGTTAATAATTCACCATTTTTTAATGGAGTATTGTAATATTCTTCTAAACTAATTTCTCTTTTATCATTTAAGCTTTCTATAGTAAGTATAGCATCAAGACACATCAGAGGCGGAACTGAATCTGCTGCTGCAGCTTTGTTTACTATGTTTCCTCCTATAGTCCCTTTGTTTCTTATCTGAGGAGAACCTACTAGTCTGCAGGCTTTATTAAATCCAATAAGGTTGGTTTTAAACAAATCGCTCTCTACTACTTGAGTAAAACTTACACAGGCACCTATAGTTATCATTCCATCTTTTTCTTCTATTTTTTTTAAATCTTTAATCTTAAATATATCTATAAGAACATCTGGGTTTATCTTTTCATTTTTAAGTTCAATAATAACATCTGTGCCTCCCGCTATTATCTTAGCTTTATCTCCATATTTATTTAATAACTCTAAAACTTCTTCTATACTTTCAGGATTAAAAACTTCTTTTATATTCATAAATTCACTCCTTTGCATTTAAAAGATTTAAAGCCGCCTTTAAATAAAGGCGGCTATTATTTACATAAATATATTTTTGGCTATAAATAATACTGCCAGTATATACATAATAGGTGTAACTTCTTTTCCTTTTCCAGCAACTAATTTTAATACTACATAAGAAACCATTCCGAAAACTATTCCTTCTGCTATAGAATATGCGAAAGGCATCATTACTATAGTTAAGAATGCTGGTATTGCTTCTGTATAATCATCAAGATCAATTTCTTTTATCGGTCCCATCATAAATAGTCCTACAATTATAAGTACTGGAGCCGTTGCTGAAGCTGGTATAACTAAAAACAGTGGAGCTAAAACTAGTGATAGGGCAAACATAACTCCTGTTGAAAGAGCTGTAAGACCTGTTCTTCCACCTTCTGCTACTCCTGAAGCAGACTCTACATAAGTTGTTACTGTTGAAGTTCCAAGCATTGCTCCTGCTGTTGTTGCTATAGCATCTGCAAGAAGTGCCTTTCCTACTCTTGGAAGTTTTCCATCTTCATCAAGCATTTTAGCTTTTGAAGATACTCCTATAAGAGTTCCAACTGTATCAAATACGTCTACAAAAAGGAAGGTAAATACTACTAAAAGCATTTCCCAAGTAAATATTTGACTCCATTCAAATTTAAGTAATCCCGGTGCTAAAGATGGTGGAGCTGAAAATATCTTTAAAAATGCTCCATCTGGCATTTGAGTTACTCCCATTGGAATTCCTATCAATGTTGTTGCAAGTATTCCAAAGAAAAGTGCTCCTTTAACTCCTCTAGCTAATAAAAATCCTACAATCACAAGTCCAATAAGCGCTAATAATGCTGGTCTACTGGATAGATTTCCAAGTTGTATTTCAAGTCCTGTTAAACTTCCATCAGGTAGTACTTCTTTTCCTGATACTACTATACCTGAGTTTATAAAACCTATTAAAGCTATAAAAAGTCCAATTCCTACTGATACTGCTTTTTTTAGGTTCATTGGAATAGCGTTAAATATTGCTTCCCTGACACTAAAAAGTGATAGAATTAAAAATATAATACCTTCTAAAAACACTGCTGTTATTGCGAATTGCCAAGATTTACCCATTCCAAATACTACTGTGTAAGTAAAAAATGCGTTAAGTCCCATTCCTGGTGCTAATGCAAATGGATAGTTTGCTAGGAATGCCATCATAAGACACCCTATAAATGCTGCTACTGCAGTTGCTGAGAATACTGCTCCCGGATTCATTCCGGCTTCTCCAAGCATTCCTGGATTTACAGCTAAGATATAACCCATAGTCATAAATGTTGTTACACCTGCCATAATCTCTGTTCTTACATTTGTTCCATTTTCTGAAAGTTTGAACTGCTTTTCAAAAAATCCCACATTGTTTAAATTAACTCCTTTATCAGACATACAAATCCCCCTTTAATCTATTTTATTTAGTAAAAACTAAATTGCAAACGTTATTATATTGGATAAAAAATATATTGCAAGTATCTCCATAAATATATTTTCCTCTACATGGTGCTTGTATAGATTGGTTCTATTTGTCTTATGTTTTTATATATTATTTCTGTTTTTATAAGTACTTAAATGTTTTTTAAACTGAATGAAATGAAATAAACATTCATCTCATTCAGTTTTCTTATTAAATTATTTTACTTTATTTGCTGCATCTCCTGCTCCTGACCAAGGATCTATTCCTTGTTCCCAAGCATCTGTATACTCTTTAATTGTCATAAGTTTTGTAAATATACTTAAGTCATTTAATCCATATTCATGCATTTCATCATTTTTAGAGTGAACTCCGTCAGTTAAAGTAATAACTCTATAACCATTTGCTAGAGCATCTGTTGCTGTTGATCTAACACATACATTTGTCCAAACGCCTGTAAGAACAACTGTATCTATGTTTTCTTCTTTAAGATAAAGACCTAAATCAGTATGAGCAAAAGCACTGTGTCTTCTCTTTGGAATTATATACTCGTCTCCCTCAGGATAAAGTTCTTTTATAAAATCTGAACCATGAGTTCCTGCTACTGCGTGTACTGGTCTAACCTTAAAGTCAGCGTCATTTTTTCTATGAGCTTCTTGAACGTGTACTAGTTGCACATCATCATTGTCTCTAGCTCTAACCCATTTAAAAAGTTCTTGAAGCGCTGGTGTTATTGTCTCTCCACCTGGGCATCTAAGTGGTGCATCTGGACCCACAAAATCGTTTAACATATCTATTACTACTATCGCATCTCTACTCATATTAATATTCCTCCTGTTTTATAATAATCTTTTATAATGATTAAGTACTTTTATAGTTTTAACTTTATATTATTCTCATCTGTCTGGATTTTAGATCCAGACAGATGAGTTTAATTTATTAGTATTTTATAACTCTTGGAAGTTCTTGGATACTTTGTCTCTTAACAAATTGTCCAAATCCTGGTTTTACTCTGATTCCTTTTATTCCTCTTATATGCTCATCTATTACTTCAGGATGATCTTTTCTGTAGCTCTTCTCATACTCTGCACTGTAAAGATGAGGGTATCTCTCAAAGTGAGTTGCATATTTTTCTTCTACGCCTTCTGGATAGTTATGAACTATTTTTTGTAATTCTTCATCAGTAAGTTCAGCTAGAGTACTTTCATCTATATCTTCAAATACTAAATGTCCTCTTACTATAGTTTTATTAACTTTTCCTTTAAGTTTCATACCATCAAGTGGAGTATATCCACACATGGATGACTCTTTATCAACATCTATTGTCCACTCTTTGTCTAAGTCAACTATTGTAAAGTCTGCATCTGATCCTATTTCCATAGCACCTTTTTTAGGATAAAGTCCATAATGTATAGCTGCATTTTTACTTAATACATTTACTAACTGAGATAAAGAAAGTCTTCCTTTATTATATCCTTCACTTACAAGAATAGGAACCATAGTCTCAACTCCTGGTATTCCTGGGAATGCGTTCCAGATAGTCATGCCTTCTTTTTGTTTTTCACTTTCTAATTCGTAAGGAGCATGGTCAGTTCCCATAAAGTCTACGCTTCCGTTTCTAAGTCCTTCCCAAAGAAGTTCATTATCTTTTTTAGTTCTAAGAGGCGGAGCTATCTTTGCACATGCACCATGTTCTGTCATTGAGTCCTGAGCATTTAAAGTCAGGTAGTGAGGACAAGTCTCTGAAGTAATTCTTAATCCTTTTTTCTTTGCTTCTCCTACTAGATGAGCTCCAATACCAGTACTCATGTGTACTATATGAAGTCTTGCATCTGCGGCTTCTGCAAAGCTTATTCCAAGTTCTATAGCTACTTTTTCAGCAAGTTCCATTCTAGCTTCAGCCCAAGCTGGTCCATCTGTTCTTCCTTCTTTTTCATACTCTTTTACATAGTAGTCACACATTGCATAGTTCTCAGCATGTATTCCTACTGGAAGACCAGTTTTAGCAACTGCCTTAAATGCTTCATACATTTCAGGGTCTGTTACTCTTGGAAAAGTTGGTACTGAAGGAGTCATGTAAGCTTTAAAAGCAACTACTCCGTAATCAGCTTGCTCCTGAACACAGTCTAACCATCCTTCTCTTACGTCTTCTCCTGTTACTCCTCCCCAAAGGGCAAAGTCTACTAGAGATTGAGGCTGAACTAAGTCGATTTTTAGATCTAGTTGATTTTTAGATCTAGTTGAAGGAACTGAACAACAAGGCATATCTATAACTGTTGTTACTCCTCCTGATACCGCTGCTGCTGAACCTGTTAAAAAATTTTCTCTATGAGGAAATCCTTGATACATAAAGTGAGTATGCGAATCAATACATCCTGGAAGTGTAAGCTGCTCTTTAGCGTCTATTATTTCTTTAGCCTCTAGAGAATCTATATTGTCTATAAATCCAGCTATTTTTTCATCCTTAACTAAGATGTTTGTAAGTCTAGTATTATCACCTTGAGGAATATTGGCATTTTTAATTATTAAATCGTACATATTTTAGCCCTCCTATTTTGTTTGCTTTTAGCTTTATCTTTGTTTTCTTTTCTACGTTAAGTATATCACGATATTTTTTATTCCACCTTGTAAAAACTATCTAAATTTTACTTAAATAGTATATATTTTTAGATGTTTTTTTGTTTAGTTTTAACCATTGATATCGTTGTCATTTAGATTCTTGGAAATATAACTTCTTAGCTTGTTTTTACAGTTTTATATAAAAATGCGCCGCTAAACTATCAGATGTTTTTCTGTAATTTAGGACGCATAGATTTTTTAATTTCATTTTTCTAATAGCTCTTTTATTTTTATAGCTATTTCAAGATTTAATCTCTCTGATGGATCATTTAAGTTTATTCCCGTTATATCCTGTATTCTTTTAACTCTATATAAAACTGTATTATAGTGAGTAAATAGCTCTTCAGATATTCTAGTTAAATTTCCACCATTTTTAAAGTATGAACTAAGAGTATCTACAAGTTCTGTAGATTTCTTTTCATCATATTCTACTAATGTTTTTAATGTAGTATCATAAAAATCTTCTAATTCATAATTTAAAAAATCTTGAGATAGTATTTTAAATATTCCAAGTTCATCATAATAAACTATATCTTTCTTTGATATAACTTTTCCTATTCTTACTGCTCTTATTGCATCTTGAAAACTTTTATCTACATTCGTAAGATCTTTATAAAGTCTTCCAACTCCTATTTTTATCTCTATATCTTTTTTTCTTTTTAATACAATATCTAAAAGTTTTTTATTGAATCCATCTATAGTATCATTTATTTTTTCTTTATTTTTAAAATTAAGTAAAATTTGTATTCCGTGTCCTTTAGTTGATACTATGCCCTTTAAATTAGAACGTTTCATCAGAACCTCAATATTATTTACTATAGGATTTGAAAATTCCTGCATATAATTTAAATCGTCTTCAAATTCTTTATCATATGCTTCTTCTTTAAAGCTTAAAACTTCAACGATATAGTAATCATCATTCTTAAGGTTGAAAAACTTTGCTCTATCAAGCGCTTTTTTCTTTCTATTAGCATCTAATGAAATAAGATCTTCAAAATACTCCGAACTATATCTTATTTCTACTTCTTTTATTGAAAGCTGCTGAAGTACACTAAGAGCAATAGTAGTTGAAGCAGATTCTATAATCGATAGATCAAAACCTCCTAAAGGAGTTTCATTTCCCCAGAAAAACAGATGCCCATATACTTGGTTTCTAAGAATAATTGGCATTATCATTCTTTTTATATATCTTCCTTCTATAAGGACTTCATCTTCAGTTAATTGCCTTAACTCGCTTTGAGTATTCCTATTTTCATAAAATCCTTTTATTTCCTTATCAAAATCTCCTTCTAAATGTTGACTTTCTTCTCCTAATTCTTTAAAAGTTTCTCCAGATAGGCTTAAACTAAGAACTACAGGATTTTTAATGTTCCCTTGTAATATCTCTATTATATTTTCAAGCCCACTCCCTTTTAACATAGATTCCATAAGTCTTTCATGGACCTTTTCCAGTCTCTGAAGAAGTGATGCCTGTTTATTAAATATTTCTTTAAATACTCCCATCATTATATCTGAAAGAGGAATAGAATATTCTATATCTACTATGGGAAAGTTTAGTTCATTTGCAAGATCTAAGATTTCTTGAGGCATAGATCCAAGACTTGGTAATATCTTTACTCCTATCCCGGCTAGGTTACTTTCATGGGAATGTTTTATAAGTTTTTTTTGTTCTTTTATATCTAACTTTTCAAAGAAATAAGAGGTAGTAAGCAAGAATTCTCCGCTGGTAGTCCATTCTAAAATATCAGGATCTGCCATTATATTTATTCTAGATACAGTATTTTTAGAACTTCTAAATCCTGCTAGCATTTTACAGCCCTTCATAACTTCCATTTCCAGTAAATTTTCTACACTTATCCCGTTTATCCTCGACATAAATCTAATTCTCCTTTTAGCCAAAGAGATAAAACTAAATTAGTGTTGTTTATATAGTTTTAAATGGCTTTTCTATTTTCTCTCCAGAAACATATCTGGCTTCTATATTTCTATCGTCTCCTATATAAATATACTTTTGCAGTCTCTCCTCTATGCTTAGTTCGTTCATATCTGCAAGTTCACTATCATCTATAATAAGAGCATCAAATTCATATCCAACTTCAAAACTTCCTACTTTGCCAAAAAACTCTCCTCCACCTTTTGTTGCTAGGAAAAATCCTTCATTAAATGTAAGAGGTAGGAGTTGTTTCTCTGAGTTTAGCCAAGTCATCTTTGACGCTTGTATTGCCCCACACATAACTTCTGGAATGCTAAGATTATTTCCTCCAGATATATCAGATGCAAATCCTACTTTTACACCCTTATCTAAATATTTTCTAACCGGCATTATTCCGCTTGATAGATTATAGTTAGAATATGGGCAATGAGCTGCATATACACCTTTTTCTGCCATAAGTTCTATTTCTTTATCTGTATTATGAACGCAATGAGCCATTATAGTATTTGTTTGCCCAAATAGATTAAAGTCATCATAAACAGATGCATAATCTTTTGAATCAGGGAAAAGATCTCTTACCCATTCTATTTCAGAAGTGTTTTCATTTAAATGTGATTGAATAGCTACCTTATATTTTCCTGGAAATTCTCCAAGTCTTTTAAGTAAATCATCCGAACAAGTCGGAGCAAACCTAGGTGTTAATATAGGTTTAACTAATTCTGATTTACCAATATACTCCATTAATATTTCTTCAGTATCTTCTATTGATTTATTACTTTCTTCAATTAAATACTCTGGTGAATTTCTATCCATATTTACTTTTCCTACATAAGCAGAAAGACCTGATTGGATAAACATGTCCAGCAATAACTTTGTACTCTCCTTATGGATACTAGAAAAGATTACAGACCTTAGTGAACCAACTGCCCAAAGTTCATTTATAAGCTTCTTAAATACCTTTTCTGCATATTCTAAATCAGTATACTTACTCTCTTCTGGAAATGTATAGGTTTCCAACCAAGGTATAAGTTCTTTATCAAGTCCAAGTCCACGATTTGGATATTGAGTAGCATGTAGATGAAGGTCTACAAATCCCGGTATTATTAATTTTCCGCTATAATCTTCCACTTCAATATCTTTATACTTATCATCCAATTCTTTTTCTATCCCTGCTACTTTTCCATCTTCTATTATTATATAAGAGTCTTCGTATATATTAAACTCATCTTTTGTAGGTGTATAAGCTATTGTTCCTTTTAATATTTTCTTATTCATTTTACCACTCCTTTACAATATGTCTTATACTTCTAAATATATAAAACATTCTTATATAGATACATTATACAAGATAAACATGATATATGTAGTTTTATTTAGAAAACATTGGAGAAGCTCTCCAATGTTTTCATTTTTATCCTACTATAGGATCTAATATTTTAAAGTTATTTACATCTATAAGTCCCTTATCTGTAATTTTCCAAGCAGGACTTGTTGAAAGTGCTAAGAATGAAAGATGCATAAATGGCGCATGCAGTTTACATCCAAGTTCTCTTGTTGCCATATCTTCTAATTCTTTTATTTTTTCACTTACTTGATGAGCGTCAAGAAGGTCTGTTATAAGTCCTCCAACTGGAAGAGCCATCTCTCCTATTACTCGGCCTCTATTTACTAGAGCAACTCCTCCGCCCATTTCAATAATCCTATTTATTGCAACGGCCATATCTTTTAAGTTTGTTGCAACTACAGTTATATTATGAGTATCATGAGCTATTGATTGCGCAAAAGCACCGTCTGTAAGACCAAATCCTTTTACAAAAGCTTTTCCAATTTGACCAGTTCTGCCATATCTTTCAACACATGCTATATAAAGAACATCTTTTGAAAGATCAGCTTCTACAGAGCCTCTTTGAACTTTTAAATCTTCTTCGGATTTTCCAGTTAAGTTTTGATCTGGTATAACTCCAATACATCTTGCTCTTGCAGTATTACCTTCTGCATGAATCTGAAGATCTTCTTCAGTAACAGGTGCTCTTTTTACAGAGTTTTTAACACTGTTTGGATAAGTATACTTTGGTAGGTCTATAAGAAGTTCTCTTTGAGAAGCTACAAATTTACCATTTAAGAATACTCCTTCAACAGTCATCTCTTCTAAATTATCAATAATAGCTATATCAGCTTTTTTACCAGCAGCTAACACTCCTACATCATCTAATCCAAAATAAGTTGCCGGGTTTATAGTTACCATTTGAATAGCTTCAGCTGGACTAACTCCCTCTTTTATAGTTCTTCTAACTATTTCATTCATATGTCCTTCAGTTTCAAGGTCTAATGCAACCATGTCGTCTGTAGCCAGGATACATCTTCTAGAGTCAAGTCCCTCTTCAGTAACAGCTCTTATACATTCAGCCATATTTCTTTGAGTAGAACCTTCTCTCATGAAAAGATAAACTCCTTGTCTAAGCTTTTCTACTGCTTCTGCTTTTGTAGTAGTTTCGTGACAAGAACACTTTCCTCCTGTTGAAATTATATGAGCTGCAAGGTCACTTCCAAATAATTCTGGCGCATTTCCATCTACTATCATTCCTTTTGACTTAGCATATAGAGTTGATGCTAAAAGATCAGTTATAACTTCAGGTGTATGATTATATACGTGCTGAGCATTACTAAATCCTTGTAGTTCTCCGATTCCTATTATATGTTTATAGTTTAATAAATCTTCCATATCTCTTGAATCAATATCCACTCCTGCTGTTTCTAAATCTGGTGAATCTGGAGTAAGAGCTGGAACTACTAAATAAACATTATTTGGAACGCTGTCTATTTCATCTGCCATAGCTTTCATTCCGACAGCTCCTAATGCATTACCTATCTCGTGAGGATCTGCTATTAGAGTAGTCGTTCCTGAAGGTATTGAAAGTCTTGAAAACTCAGTGATTGTAAGCATACTAGACTCAAAGTGCATATGTGAATCTATAAATCCTGGTGAAAGGTATTTACCCTCTAAATCAATTACCATTGTATCTTCACCTATTAGGTCTTTACAATCTCCAACCATTAAAATATATTTTCCCTTTATAGCAATATCAGCTTTATATATTTCTCTTGTCAATACATTTATAACATTTCCATTATATAAAACTATATCTGCAAAATCTTTATCTCCCATAAGTATATCTATTAAATGTCTGTATTCCATACCCATTTTTATATATTTCGTATCCAAATCTTTGCCTCCTCATTAATTTATTCGTCTACCACATCAATCGCGTCGACTATGCCAACTATAGCAAGGTCTATAGGTGAGTCTCGTTTTTTTGCCGCAATTCTCGCTGCTGTTCCAGATGCATATATAATTACTTCTCCTATACCTGCGCCAACTGTATCTACAGCTACCATTACCTCACCCTTAGGTTGTAGTTTAGAGTTTAAAGGCTGAACTATCATAAGTTTGCAGCCTATTAAATCATCATTTTTTCTTGTAGCTACTACTGTGCCTGTTATTTTTCCTATATGCATATTAAACATCCTTTATTCAAATTTTATATTAATCCCCATACTCCTAATTTTATCTTTAGCCAAAGGTGTTAGTATGCTTCCCCCCAGAAGTATAAGAGTATCTCCCTCTGATAAAGTGTTTTTTATATCATTTTCAGTATATATTTTTCTAGATCCTGTAATTTTTTCTCTATTTTCTATTTTTACAGTAGTATTTATTGGCTTTAAATTATTTTCTTTATAGCTCTTATTTTCTTTATAAATCTTGTTTTCTCTATAGATAGTAGCTATATAGTTATTAGAATTTACTTCGGTTGCTCCTAATTCTTTTAATTCATCTATAGATTTTAAAATCTTTTTTTCTATGTTCGAATTTTTACAATCCATTCCTAAATAGTTAAGGGTAGACTGAAAATCCACATAGACTTCTTTTCCCATATATAAAAATGTCCATATTAAGTTTGGAATAAATCCATCTAGAAGACTATTGTTTACCTTTGACATAGTATCTATTGTAATATTTGGAGACACTATATAATCAAATTCTTTTGATATTGTTTTTAGCTCTAGTATATCTTCTTCCAAATATATCTTGTCAGGACGGAGCTTTTCTTTTATATGGTTTTTAGAAAGTATAGCTTCGCCCATTTCAGAAAAGACAAGGGATAAACTAGCCCCTCTGTTTTTAAGTTCCAACAGGCAATTTATTTTTTCTTCTATCTTTATATTTGAACCTGTAAAAACGACTAGTACTTTATCATCTATCTTTGAAAGTCCTTCTCTTTGATAATTCTTGCTTTCATTAAAGCTACTCTCTCTGCTGATATTGCTAATTTTTTTAGTAATATCAGCCAATACATTTAAAGTAATCTTATTTTTGACCATTTAAACCTCTCCAGTTTAGCTTATTCGTATTGAGCTAACACAACTCTTTCTACTTCACTATGTGGTCTTGGTATTACGTGTACTGAATGAAGCTC
>NZ_JARIEF010000025.1 GCF_029266915.1 Tissierella sp.
GATGCTGAGCATTATAGAATATCTCATCTTTAGTTCCTGTTTCAATTATATTGCCCGCATACATAACTTGTATTCGGTCTGCAAAGTTTGCAACTACTCCAAGATCATGAGTAACTAGTATGATAGAAGTATTAAACTTTACTTTCAGTTCATTTAATAAATCTATTATCTGAGCTTGTATAGTTACGTCCAGCGCTGTGGTTGGCTCATCTGCTATAAGTATATTTGGGTTACAAGAAAGCGCAATAGCTATCATAACCCGTTGCCTCATTCCGCCGGAGAGTTCATGAGGATAAGACTTTACTCGCTCTTCAGCATTTGGCATATTTACTAACTTAAGTAATCTTACAGCCTCTGCTGTCGCTTCATTTTTTTTCATATTTTTATGAATCTCTAAACTTTCCATTATCTGATTTCCAACTGTCATGGTAGGATTAAGACTTGTCATAGGGTCCTGGAAAATCATACTTACTTCTTCTCCTCTAAAACTCTCTAGTCTCTTCATACTCATATCCAGTACATTTTCACCATTATATATTATTTGAGATCCCTTTTTTATTTCTGCAGGCGGCTCTTTTAACAATCTTAATATTGATTTTACTGTTACAGTTTTTCCGCATCCTGATTCTCCTACTATTGCCAGGGTTTCTCCTTCTTTAAGTTCAAAATCAATACCTCTTACAGCTCTTACTTCGCCTGCATAAGTATGAAATGATATATTTAAATCTTTTACTTCAAGTACATTTTTCATTTATTTCTCTCCTTTATTGTCTTAACTTAGGATCTAAAGCATCTCTAAGACCATCACCTAGTAGCGTAAATGAAAGCATGGTTAAAGCTATCATAAGTGAAGGAAAAAATAGTTGATATGGATAAAATATAAAGTTTTGCTGAGCTGCTGATGCTAGTGCTCCCCATGAAGTTTCTGGAGGCTGTATCCCAAGTCCTATATAAGATAAGAAGGTCTCAGCGAAAATATATCCAGGTATATCAAATGTTATAGCTACAATTATTACGCTTAATGAGTTTGGTATTAAGTGTTTTGTTATAATCTTCCAAGGACTTACTCCAAGGGCTTCTGCAGCCATAATAAACTCTTGTTGCTTTATCTGTAGCATTTGCCCTCTAACTAGCCTAGCCATACCGCACCATCCGGTAAGAGTTAAAGATATAAGTAATGTTGTAAGGCTTCTCTCTTTAGTTATTATTGAAATCAATATAACTACTATTAAGTAAGGAATTGAAAGCAGTATTTCTACAATTCTCATCATAAAAGTATCTACGCTTCCTCCAAAATATGCTGCTATAGCTCCATAAATTGAACCTATTACTGTAGAGATAATAGCTCCAAATATTCCAATCTTCATAGATACTCGTCCCGCCTGCCATACTCTGGCGAAAATATCACGTCCCAGTTCATCAGTTCCAAACCAATGGTCACTGCTTGGCGCTTGATTTATAACAGATGAATCCATAGCCTGATATTTATATCCACTCATCTTTGGACCTATCATAGTCATTAAAATTATTGTAAAAAGTATTATAACCGATAATATAGCTATTTTATTAGTCTTAAGTCTTCTCCAAGCATCTTGCGCATAAGTCATTTTAGGTCTTGCTATAATTTCGGTATCATTCTTATCTAATCCGACTTTTTTAAACCTATCTTTTGAAATACTATCCATTATCTTGCCTCCTAATTGCTATTTCTTGATACTCTTATTCTAGGGTCTACTACACCGTAAAGCAGGTCTACTACTAATTGTGTAATAATAAACAATGCAGCGTAGAAAATAGTTGTTCCTATAATCATTGTGTAGTCTCTGTCATTTATAGATGCTATATAGTAAAATCCAAGTCCTGGAATACCAAATATCTTCTCTACAACGAAAGAACCTGTAAAAACTCCAGCTATTTGTGGTCCAAGTATTGTGATAGCAGGAAGGATAGCATTTCTAAGTATATGTTTTCTAATTACATTAAATCTACTAACACCTTTTGCTTGAGCTGTTAAGATATAATCTTGGTTAACAACTTCTAATACATTTGATCTCATGTATCTTGCATAAGTTGCTATAGGTCCCAGACACATTGCAATAGTTGGAAGCACTGTATACTTAGCTTCTCCCCATCCGGTTGTGGGCAAGAGTTCAAACTTTACACTAAATACGTATTGGAGGAGGGCGCCGACAATAAAGACTGGAACTGTTACTCCAAGAATTGCTATAAATATAACCAAGTAATCAGGCCATCTATTTCTGTTTAGCGCGGCTATTATTCCTAAAATTATTCCGATAGGTATTCCTATTCCAAGTGCCTGAAGTCCAAGTCTTCCTGAAACTTTAGCATTGGTAAGTATAGTGTCAGTTACTTTTCTTCCAGGATATCTTAGGGATTCACCCATATCTCCTTCTGTTATTAAGTTCTTTAAGAATTTTCCATATTGTACTGTTACTGGTTGATCTAGTCCATATCTTGCGTAGTAGTTTTCTCTGATTTGTTCTGGCAATTTCTTTGCCATATGTCCCAGTGGATCCCCTGGAATACTATGCATTAGAAAAAATGTAATAGTAGTTACTATCAATAGGGTAAGGACCATGTAGCCAATTCTTTTAACTATGTATTTACTCATATTAAACCTCCTTGAGATTTTAAAGATAGCAGTTTAAATTAATAAACTGCTATCTTCTTTATCTTATCTTCCTTGAGTATATCCGTATTTATAACCTGCAGTACCAAATGGTGTAATTCCAAGACCATTTACATACTTGTATCTAAATACGTTTTGTTTTGGATAAACTACTGGTGCTACTGGTGATTCTTCATAAATTAATATCTGCTCTGCTTCTTTGAAATATTCTAAACGTTTAGATGCATCCATTTCTTTGGAAGCAAGATCTATAAGTTCATCATATCTAGCATTTTCCCATCCAGTAGCTATAGCTCCTGCATCTGATTTGAATAAACTAAGCATTGATGAAGGATCATTAAAGTCTGCTCCCCATGCCATGTATCCTATTTGGAATTCACCCTTTTCAACATTACTGTTAAATACTGGCCATTCCATCTGCTCAACCTTAAAGTCTACTCCCAATGTGTTTATAAATGTTTGTTGTAGATACTCTCCATAAGTTCTAAACCATTGGTCTGTTGAACCTAGAGAAATTGTTACTACCAGTTTAGAAGGATCTGTATCCATTCCCAGTTCTTCTAAGCCTTTAACGAGTAGTGCTTTAGCATCTTTATTTTCTTCCATAATAGTTTTAACTGGATCTTCTCCAAGATCTCTGTATTCTTTTCCGTCTATTGATATAGATGGCGGAACCCATCCGTAAGCTGGAGCGTTTACTCCGTGGAATATTACTTCAGCTAAGTCTTCTCTATCTATGGCAGCAGAGAAAGCTTTTCTTATGTTTGCATTTTTAAATACTGTATCTTTTGTATTAAAGAACATGAAGAAAGTTTGTGGGTTTATAACTTCAAAATGGTTTAATTTTTCATCCTTTAAGAATTTATCTTTCCACTCTGGTTTGTTTGCTACTGCTACGTCAAGAGAACCATTAGAGAGTGAATTATATCCTGCGTTTTCATCTTGAATTATTTTTAAATTTACATTTTGTAGCTGTACAGTTTCATTGTCCCAATAGCTGTCATTTTTAGTTAAAACAAGCTCACTGTTGTGAACCCAGCTAGTTAAAGTAAATGGTCCGTTATAAACTAAAGTTTCAGGTTCTGAACCATATCTCTCACCATTCGCCTCGATAATATCTTTTCTCTGAGGAAACATAACTCTTTGATAAGTTAAATCTAAAAAGTATGGTGTTGTAGTTTCAAGTGTTATTTCAAGAGTAGATTCATCTAGTGACTTAACTCCAAGTTCATCAAGTCCCATTTCTCCTGCGTTTACCTTTTCTGCATTTTTTATAGGCATAAGCAAGAATGCATAAGGAGAAGCAGTTTCTTGATCTATTGATCTTTTTATTCCATATTCATAATCCGCTGCTGTTACTTTTTCTCCATCAGACCATTTCATATCTCTGATCTTAAATGTCCATACAGTACCGTCTTCATTTGAATCCCAGCTTTCCGCACCTGCTGGCTCTAGAGTGTTGTTCTTATCATCATCTTCTTCAAGTCTTGTAAGCGGCTCAAAAACGTTATTAAGTACTGTGCTAGAATAGTTGTCAGATCCCTTTGATGCATCAAGTGTACTTGGTTCTGATCCTAAGTTGATATTTAAATATTGTTCGCTGTCAGCTTTTCCTTCTCCTGCTGGTGTGTCTCCTCCACCTGCTGGCTTATCCTTACCTGAATCTTTACCACATCCGACACTTAGGGTTAGTATAAGCATCATAGCAATAATTATAGCTAAACTCTTCTTTTTCATTTCAAATCCTCCTCATGGTTTTTGTGAAAACGGTTTCATTTATGATTATAAAATAAAACTTAACAATAGTCAATAACTTTTCTAATGTTTTGTTAGAAATTTATCTAACTATAGGTTATAATATTAATATACCACATTAATCTATTTTTTAACAGTATTGATTCTTACTTTTTTTTAAGATATTATTAAATTAGAAGAGGAGGCGCATTTTGGATGAACAGTGTTAAGCATAACCATGCCCTAGAATTTATCTGCTCTATTATTAAGTATTGTAGGCAGAAAAATGTATATGCCAATTGGGAAAAGGCAGACTTAAATAAAGACCCGGCAAAAGATTTATTAGACTTTAACCCTACGGAGGAGATAAAAGATTGGCTCAGCTACATAGATGACAATATTTCCCCTTATTTCAGAAATGATTTCTTTTTTATAAATGTAGATATTATAGGGCTGCCTGATCTAATGTTTTTAAAAACTATAGAGGAAAATATATCTACTCCCTCAGAATTGATAGAGCGGATAGCAGCGATGGATGAGAATTTATTAATTGAAAAACTATATTCTTTTTATGATACTGACCTTCCTTTTAGCCCTGATGAAAACGTTATATTAGAAGCTCTAAACAATTCAGACAATCATAAATCTGCTAGGAATTTTATTCATATTTTTAAAAATCCATTGGAGTTTAAAAATAATGTTGTAAGAACTTTAGAAAAATATTATAAAAAGTATTATCAGTCCTTTGAAGAACAAATCTATACAATCATGGAAAGCATAACAGAAGATCACAATCAAATGTTTGAAGATTCTCCTGTCAGCTTTGTAAACTTAGTTGGCTGGGGTGATTATTCAAGCCGATTAAAAAATACAGAAGACATATCCCTATATGTAAGTTACTTTATAGACTATGGTATGTTTTATTATAATGTAGATTCTAAGATAATTATGTGCTATGGCAAGACTATAAAGGATAAATTTGATGAAGCTAAGGATGCTGAAAGCTACAAGACTCTTTTTAAAGCTCTTTCTGATGACAGGCGAGTAGAGATTTTAAAGTTAACTTCTAAAAGACCTTGGTATAATAAGGAGCTGGCTCTTCATTTCAAGCTAACTCCTGCTACCCTTTCCTACCATTTAAATCTACTCTTGGATATTGGAGTTCTTAACTTTGAGCCTAGCATTATAAACAACAGATATTATTACACTACAAATAATCATAGATTAAAAGAATTATTTGATATTGCCTTAAAAGATTTTTCTTAAGTTTATCTTTTCCCCTTGGGGGTAAAATATTACTATAGGAGGAATTGACGATGAAAATAGGAGAAAAGGCACCGGATTTTAAATTAAAAGCTAGTAATGACAAAGAAATGTCACTTGAAGATTTTAGGGGCAAAAGACTTGTTGTCTACTTTTATCCAAAAGATAATACTCCTGGCTGAACTAATGAAGCCAATGAGTTTGGACAACTCATAGATAAGTTTAAGGAAATAGATACAGAGATAGTAGGAGTAAGCCCTGACAGCATAGATTCTCATAAAAAATTTATAGAAAAACAAGACATTAAATTTTTACTTCTGAGCGATCCTGATAAGAAGATGGGAAGAGACTATGGAGTATTTAAGGACAAGGGAATCATGGCAAAGATAGGTCTTGGTATGGAAAGAAGTACATTTGTAATTGATAAAGAAGGAAATCTTGTAAAAGAATATAGAGATGTAAAGGTTAAAGATCATGCTGAAGATGTCTATAACTTTATAAAGAATCATATGTAATCTATAAAAATAAAAGCTCCCTACGTTTTACTCTATGTAAAACACGAGGAGCTTTTTTATATTTGTTATTTTATATTAAGACATTAAATGTGTTTCTAGTATTTGATCCATTCTTAATCCTTGAAGTCCTAGGTAATGCTCTAAGTTGTTTAGTAGGTACTCAAGTTTTGTAGGTCCTACTAGCTCTGAACCAGTTACAGCTATACCATATTTTTGTGCTTCTAATTTTACAAGTTCAAAAGTTCGGTAAAGTGGAGTCTGTCCGCAGTTGAACATGTTCATTGATACTACTACTCCTTCTCTTTCAGGGAACTTTATTCCAACCGCTCTTACAGTTGAGAATCCACCTGATGGTCCTCTAACAGCTTTAGCTATTGCTTTAGCTATTGAAACATCTTCAGTAGCTAAGAATACGTTGTAAGCAGTTAAGCCTTCCATTTCAGCTGAAACAATTGTTGCTCCGTATTGAGCGCTTAGTTTTCCGTCTTTTGAAAGGTCCGGTTTTCTAGTCTCTCTGTCTGGATGATTTTCGTCATCTAATAGTGCTTTAACTCCTTCGTATTGTCCTTTTCTTATGAAGGAAATACTTTTTCTGTCTTCATTGCTTGCATTTTCTGCTGCGAAGAATATTGGAACGCCGTGCTTTTCATATAGTTCATTACCTATTTCATCAGCTAGTTTTATAACTTCATCTAGTTCAATGTTTGAGAAAGGATATAGGGGAATAGTATCTTGTGCACCTATTCTTGGGTGAGATCCTTTTTGTTCTCTCATGTCTATGTGCTTGTAAGATTGAGCTGCCATTTCAAGAAGTGCTTCCTTAAGTGGTCCCGGCTCTCCTATCATAGTAAGTACTGTTCTATTAAAATCATGCTCTGGTTCAACTGAGATAAGCTTTACGCCTTCTCTGTTTTTGATTGCTCCTGATACAGCGTCAATAACTTCTTGATCTCTACCATTACTAAAGTTTGGAATTGCTAATATATATTGTTTTCCTTGTTCTGCCATTTATAAAAACCTCCATTAATTTTTTTATAATTTATTATTTTTTTATTATTTATTATTAATTTTTTTATTATTTAATTTTACTAAGCGTTTAGTCTTTCATAAATTGTTTTTAAATTTGCTTCTTTCAATTTTTTTCCTTTTTGTAAAATATCTGCTGTTTTTTTAGATATTTCAGCTCTGAAGGCTTCATCTTTAAGACTTCCAAGGTTTATAGTAACATTTAAAAGAGCTCCTTCCATTCCTGAATATGCAAGCAGAATTCCTACTCCTATATCAGTTACAGCGTTTATGTTTCCATATTTTGCAAACTCTTCTTGAAGTTCAAGCACTCTTAAACATTTTTCTGCACATGTCATAGGTACATCTAGTGCTACTTTGTATCCTTCTTGAATAGCAGCTGACCTATTTTTTTTATCTTCATCGGTTTCTTTAGGCATTTTGAAAGCTTTCATAACTTCGTCAAATGCTTTTGAATCTTCATCTACTATATCTGCTAACTCGTCAAATAGAGTTTCTAATTCTTTTGAACTAGTTTCCATTTTCTCTCTAGCTTCTTCTGGTATATCTTCATAACCTTTTTTTCCAAAAGTTAATCCGCCAACCATGCTGGTAAGTGCGGAACCTAAAACTCCTACGTAAGCAGAAACACTTCCGCCTCCTGGAGTAGGATCGCTTGATCTTGTTACTAAAGCAAAATCTTTTAAACTGTCATTGATGAACAAATGCTACACCTCCACATTTAGTAAATTTACTCTCTTTGGTAACCTTTTCCTTAAGAGAGTTTATTCTATATATACTTATTGCAATTCTCGTGCCAGAAAAAACTTTTTTTGGTTTTATATTATTAAAATCTAATAGATTTGGACAAACTAGCCATTAGTTTATTTTTTTACCTAAATTATATGTTTATAAAAAAAATCTACTATCTGTAAAAAGAGAATTTCTTCTCCTTTTAAATGCATTCTCTCACATACAACTGTTTATAGCTCAAATACAAGTTAGAGGAATTATTTCCTCTCCTTTAGGAATTATTTCCTGTAAAATCTAATTCTATGCCCAGTCTCTTGGCTTTTTTTCGGAGAGTACTTTTTTCAAGCCCTGTTCTGTCGCTCAGTTCATGTATATCTCTACTCTTATATAGGTAGTCTTCTAGCAAGTTTTTTTCATAATCTAGTACATTATCTTTAAACTTCCTTTGCGTTTCTATCTTTCCTATTATACTCTCTCCTATAGTTCCATCTAATACATCTTCATTTTTTACAACATCAGAAGAGGTGGTCACAATCAGTCTCTCAATTTCGTTTTCAATTTCTCGCACATTGCCTGGCCAATCATAGTTTAAAAGAGTTTTCATAGCTTTTGAAGCAATAATCTTTTCAAAATTATATTTATTATTTAATCTCTCCAAAAATAAATTTATAAGCGGTAGTATATCTTCTTTTCTTTCTCTAAGAGGCGGTATTTTTATGTAGATTACTTTTAGTCTATAGTATAAATCCATTCTAAATTTATTGTCGTCTACCATTTTAGATAGGTCTCTGTTTGTAGCAGCTATTATCCTGGTATCTATATCTATAAGTTTATTTCCTCCAACTCTTTGAAGTTTCTTCTCCTGTATAACTGCTAAGAGTTTGACCTGTAGATTTAAAGGCAGCTCTCCTATCTCATCTAAAAACAAGGTTCCACCCTGGGATAATTCTATTAGTCCAATTTTCCCTTCTTTTTTTGCTCCGGTAAAAGAGCCCTCCTCATAGCCAAAGAGTTCACTTTCAATTAGGCTAGGTGCCAGTGAGCCGCAGTCTATCTTTATAAAGGGTCCTTCATGCCTGTCACTGTTATGGTGAATAAACTTACTGAGAACTCCTTTTCCCACTCCCGATTCGCCTTCTATAAGTATATTTGAATCTACTCCTGATATCCTAATTGCCAAAAGTTTTATATCTTCCATAGCCTTGCTTTTAGATATAAATAGTCTGTTTTGTGAGTCCAGTTTTTTGAAGATCTCTAATTCTCTTTTAATTTTAGTGTTGATCCCTTCTACCTCTATAAGCTTTTCTTTTAAATCCTCCATACTGGTCATATCTACTACACTGATTACTACGTTTATAAGTTCCTTTCCCTCAAAGATAGGTACTGCAGTTGAATAGATATATCTGTCATTTACTCTTTGGGCCATGGATACTGTTCTTCTTTTTTCTATGGCCTTAAGCCCTACTGATTCAGAATAAATTCCATCTCTTACCAAAATCTTCATATCACTTCCAACTATCCAAGTATTTTCTATTCCTTCTATCTCTTCACATTTATTGTTATAAAGAACTGTAAATCCTTGCCCGTCCAATATATGAACTCCTAAATCAAGAGTGTTAAAAAGTTCTATGGTTAAATCTTTATTAAAATAATTTAATATTCTTTTTTGTCTTTTCATAAATTTCTCCTTTCCCTTAAGCTCCCAGAAAGTTTATAGTTATAAATGCGGCTATTATTCCTCCTATAACTGAAAAAATAAGATTGTTTTGTATATAAGCTATAAAACTTGCAGTTATGATCCCAACTATAGTAGCCGCTTTAATTTCTTCTGGCGCGGTTAAAATTCCTCTTATAAGAAGTATACTAAGAGATGTGTAGGGAATAAATGTTAAAAACAGCCTAAATCGATCGCTAGTATTTTTTCTTTTTAAAAGAAATAAGGGAATCAATCTAGGTATATAAGTTACTATTGCCATTCCTAATATGAGCGGCAGAAATCTCATAGCTTCTCACCTCTCTTAATAAAGATATAGCTTCCAAGCGCTGAAGAGAGAATAATTCCGATTATAATATCCCATCCTGAACTTATGGGAGTGAATCTGTATATTAAAAAATATATCATCATTGATAAAATTCCTAAGACAATAATTTTTCTATCATTCTTTGCCTGATTAAATAAAAGACCCGCAAACATAGCGTAAAGTCCTATCCCTAGGCTGGATTGGAGAGACTTGGGCAGAAATTCTCCTGCTAGATAGCCAGCTATACCTCCAGTCCACCATACTGTATGAGCTGAAAAAAATAGAGTCAAGATAAAAGGAGGAGTTATTTCCTCTTTGTTAAAACTCACAAGTGAAAAACTTTCATCTGTTATCCCAAAGGCTATAAAGGGAATATATTTTCGGTCTATATCTTTTATATCCAGGCTCAAAGAAGCGCTCATCATCATATGTCTTAAATTCAATAAAAATGTTGCTATTATTATACTTCCATAGGATATCCCCTGTGCTATCAGGTCTATAGCCATAAACTGACTAGCTCCTGCATATACAAAAAAACTCATCCCCACAGTATCAAGCAGTGAAAATCCAATACTTTTAGAGAGAAGTCCATAGGATATTGATATAGGAAGATAACCAAGCAATATTGGAAGAGATGCAGTAAATCCTCTCTTTATTTCTGATCTGATGTCTATATCCTCACCCCCTCACTTTATTATCTCTATTATACTATATTTCATAAATTTTTTCTTTATAAATCATAAATAAACATGCAATAAGCCCATCTTTAGCTAAAGATGGGCTTATCGCTTTTTAATTTTATATTAATTAATTTTTTATAGTTTTATTATTAAATTGTTTATAAATTTTTTATGTGTATTATGATAGTATTTATTTTTTTCTCCTGTAATCCACATATTTGTAGTCTATGTCTCCCTGGCTTATAATTTCATCCTCTTTTACAATCTCCCAGTCCTCATCTCTGTCAAGATTTGGAATAGATGTATCATAATCTGGAAATTCCTTTAAAATCTTAGTAATATAAGCTCTGTCGCAATACTCAAGAAGCTGTTGTACAATACTTGCGCCTCCTGTTACAAAAATTTCTTTTTCACCATCAGGATTTAACTCTTTTAAAGTTTTAAACAAATGATCTAAAGAATTAACTATTACCAGATCATCTCTTTGAAAACTTCTATCTCGTGTCATAACTATATTTACTCTTCCCGGAAGTGATTTCTCCCCTGGTATTGCTCTTAGAGTATTTCTTCCCATTATAATTATATTGCCTGTAGTTTTTTCCTTAAATCTTTGTAAATCCTCTTCAAGGTCTACTAGCATCTGTCCTTTTAATCCTATATTCCAATTTTTATCTGCTGTGAGCATTAAAATCATATTTACACCTCTTCTTCAGCCTTCTAAGGCTTTATTCTTGTGTAGTCCACGTATTGATAGGCAACATCGTCTTGATAGTGGAGACCAGATGTTATAAGCGGCTCCCACTCATGGTCCTTGTCTAGATTATGGAGGGAAGTATCTGCCCTTTCAAAGTTTTTAAATATCTTGGTAATGTATGCCTTATGGCAGGAGTTTAGCAGCTGATCTGCCAAATTTCCGCCTCCTATTACATAGTTTTCCATTTTATTATCCGGGTTCAATTCTTCTAGTTTTTTAAACAGCTCCTCTATAGAGTTTACTACCACTGTATTGGGAGGATTATAATCTTCTTTCCTAGTTACCACTATATTTATTCTGCTATCGAGTGCCTTACTCTCAGGAAGGGATTCGAATGTTTTTCTTCCCATTATAATTATATTTTCTATAGTCAGTTTTCTAAAGCGCTTTAGGTCTTCAGATATCTTCAGGAGTACATCACCCTCATAGCCTATGTTCCAATTTTCGTCTGCTGAAAATAAAAGTATCATCTTCTTTCCTCCTTAAGATTTTTTCCTATGAACTATTCTTACCCAAGTTTTTGAGAACATACTAACCTTTATTTCTGTTGTCATGAAATATTTGATCTATTACTATTACCAAAGCTAGTATAAAGTCAACATTTTCATCGTATACATCTACTCCGTAGGTATCTGAAAAACTTAAAAACTCCTTATTAACATCAGCTACAACTTTTCCGTCCTTGCTTACCGTAAAGTTGTATGCAAATACACTTCCATCTATTGTAAAGTTTCCGTATTGACTTTCTATATCTACCTTAGGAATTAAAAATGTAAACTGTTTTTTTATTTTCGCAGTAATTTCATCATTTTCATAAAGATAATACTCGGGTAAAAATCTGAAGATTTCTTGCTTGATGTGGACCAGATGCTGATCGTTCATGTCATATATATCTAGTTTTTTCCCTATACTCAAAAACTTACCCTGAACTCTATACCTTGGGCTACCCATCTCATCTGTTATATTAAAGGAATCTCCAAAGGAGAATATTTTTTGTCTTACTATAAATCTCAAATCATCCAACTCCTTAAATAATAATTTTTCAAAACTCTGATTTGTTTTATTCTTCTACTCTTATTATACTCATTTTATTCATACAAATACTATATATTTTGCTGTCAGCATATAAATTTTAAAACTCCACCCCTAATTCTAGCTATTTTTATAAAATTAAATATATATTGAGTTTTTAAGTTATTGGGTAAAAGACTTTATGGATGCTTTTAATATATAGAGATAAGTAAATATAGATGAATTTGAATATTGATAGATTTATGAGGGTTTAATCCCCAATAAAAAAAGATTGAGGCTCTTATATTTACATTTACCTGTTTCTTTTGTAAACTATATATAGACTACTAAAAAGGAGTGATAATTTGGATAATTTAAATAATATGTTAGACAGTTATGCTAAACTTTGTGTTCAGGTTGGAATAAACATTAAAGAAGGACAGCCCCTAGTTATAAATGCCCCAATAGAAGGTTTGGACTTTGTAAGAAAACTTACAAAAGAAGCCTATGAACTTGGTGCAAGTGAGGTTTATGTAAACTGGAGCGATGAAGTTCTTACTAAATTAAAATACAAAAATTCACCTATGGAAATATTTGAAAACTTTCCCCAGTGGAGAGCTGATAGTTTGATAGAATTTGCTAAAAGAGGAGCTGGTTTTATTTCAATCTCCAGTGATGATCCTGAACTTTTAAAGGAAATGGATCCTAAAAAAGTTGCTGCTGCAAGTAAATCAGCATCTATAGCTTTAAAAGAGTACAGAAACTATACTATGAATGATATAAATCCTTGGTTGGTTGTATCTATAGCTACAAAGTCTTGGGCAAAGTCAGTCTTTCCGGATTTAGAAGAAGATGCTGCTGTAGATGAACTTTGGAAGGCAATTTTCCAGGCTACTCGCATTGATACAAAAGATCCGGTAGAAGCTTGGAAGGAGCATATGGCAAAGCTTAAGAAGAATGTGGACTTTTTAAATGAGAAGGAAATAAAAACTCTTCACTATACTTCTGATAAAGGAACTGATCTCTTAGTTGAACTTCCGCTAGGACACATCTGGGCTGGAGGAGGAGCTATTACCAAAGACGGAGTTCCGTTTGCTCCAAATATGCCAACTGAAGAAGTTTTCACTATGGCAAACAAATATGCAGTAGATGGGGTTGTTTATAGCACTAAGCCGCTTAACTATGGCGGAAAACTTATAGACGAGTTTAAGCTTACTTTTAAAGATGGTAAGGTTTCTGACTATAGCGCTAAAGTTGGAGAAGATGTTTTAAAAGATCTATTTGATATAGATGACGGAGCTATGCGTCTTGGGGAAGTAGCGCTTGTTCCTTTTGATTCACCGATTTCAAATTCCAATATAACCTTTATGAACACCTTATTTGACGAAAATGCTTCTTGCCACTTTGCATTTGGAAAGGCTTATCCTACAAACATAAAAGACGGAGAAAATATGAGTGACGAAGAACTCGACGCCCACAATGTAAATAACAGTTTAACTCATGTTGATTTTATGGTGGGAGACGCTACTACAAATATAACTGCGGAAACTGTTGACGGCGAAAAGCTTGAGATATTTAAAGATGGTAATTGGGCATTTTAGAAAATCTATAAAACAAGATAGAAAAAAGGAGATTAAAGTTTATAAACTTTAATCTCCTTTTACTTAAGTCTTAGGGTAAACTTACTCCCTTTTGATAATTGACTCTCTACTTCTATAGTTCCTCCCAAAAGGTTTATAATATTTTTAACTATAGAAAGTCCAAGACCCGTACTCTTATCATCATTGAGCCTACTTTTTTCTGCCCTGTAAAAACTTTCAAATATTCTTTTCCTGTCTTCTTCAGAAATTCCAAATCCATTATCTTCTACACTTATCTGGATGCCTGTTTTATAGCTCGACAAATTTATTTTTACAAATCCTTCTTTTCTACCATATTTTATGCTATTTTCTATAAGATTTATAAGTACAAGATGAAGAAGGTCTCTATCTCCAATAATCTTAGGAATATCTTCTTCTATAAATACTTTTATCTCTATACCTTTAGCTTTTTTTTGAGTTTCTAAAAGACTTATTACGTTATAGAGAATAGGTTCTATATCTACCAGCTCTTTTTCCTTAATGTCCAAAGTGTTTTCTACTCTAGAGAGTGTAAGCAATTCATTTATAAGGTTTTTGAGCCTGTCTACTTCAATATCAATAATATCTAGAGCCTTCTTCTTGTTTTGCTCACTTAAATCTTTTGTTTTCAA
>NZ_JARIEF010000103.1 GCF_029266915.1 Tissierella sp.
GGTAATAGAGCACGCTAAAAGACTTCCTTCACCAACTGAAATTGAAACTGGGAAAATAGTTGGAGGATTTGCACACGCACAAGTATTTGCCCTAGCTGATAAGATAGTAGACGCAGTTAAATCAGGCGCTATTAAAAAGTTCTTTGTAATGGCAGGCTGTGACGGAAGAATGAAGGACAGAAACTACTACACAGACTTTGCAGCAGCACTTCCAAAAGATACAGTTATCTTAACTGCAGGATGCGCTAAATATAGATATAACAAATTAAATCTTGGAGATATAGGCGGAATACCAAGAGTGCTAGACGCGGGACAATGTAACGACTCATATTCTCTAGCAGTTATAGCTATGAAACTTAAAGAAATATTTGAAATGAACGATATAAATGATCTGCCAATAGCTTACAATATAGCTTGGTATGAGCAAAAGGCTGTTATAGTACTTTTAGCACTTCTTTCATTAGGAGTTAAAAACATACACTTAGGACCAACACTTCCGGCTTTCCTTTCACCAAATGTTGCTAATGTTTTAGTAGATACATTCGGTATAGCACCAATAGGATCAGTAGAAGATGATATAGAATTATTCCTAGGCGCATAAGAATTTAAAATGTTCCACCCTTGAACCCCTAAATCTTTATAAAAGATTTAGGGGTTTATTTTATGTGCAATTATTCAATTTGTAGAATTATAAAAAACTAAACTATAAAGAAACTATAAAGTTTCAGTTTCTATGATAGATTTCATCTATAATAATATGATAAGATATATAGACTATGATAGTTAAGAGGAGGAAAACTATGAACTTAGAAGTAAAAGATCTATACAAAAGTTTTGGAAAGACTGAAATTCTCCATGGAATCAATCTGAATGTTAAAAGTGGAAGGCCACTAGGGCTGCTTGGTCGAAATGGAGCTGGAAAGACTACCACAATAAGAATCATAATGGACTTGTTTTCGGGAAACAGCGGTGAGATACTGTTAGATGGTAAAAAGTTTAAACCTAATAATCATAAAATCGGATATCTTCCAGAAGAACGAGGACTTTATCCCAAGAAAAAAACATTGGAACAATTAGTTTATCTTGGAGAGCTTAGAGGGTTTAATAAGAAGGAAATCAGGGAAAATGCAATGTACTGGTTTAAAAGACTGGGCATAGAAGAGTATAAAGATAAGAAGCTTGAAACTCTATCCAAGGGAAATCAACAAAAAGTACAGCTTGCATCAGTGTTTTTAGGAGATCCTGAGATTATAATCTTAGATGAGCCGTTTAGCGGACTAGACCCTGTAAATTCTCAGATACTAAAAGATATAATATTTGAAATAATAGATTCACAAAGAATCTTAATATTTTCCAGCCATCAGATGAACTATGTAGAAGAGTTTTGTGAAGAAATTGCGCTTATAGACAAAGGCGATATTGTTCTAAGCGGAGATTTAAATAAGATAAAAGATGAATACGGCAAAGATAGACTCACCATCAGCATAAGTGATCTGGATGCTGTAGATTTAAAAGACTTATTTATGACTAAATTCTCAGATATAGTTCATATAGTTGAATCTAGAAAAGATTATTTGATTATAGAACTGATAAATAATATAACTAAAAAAGATTTGCTTTCTAGGATTTTAGAATTAGACCTGTATATTGACAGATTCTCAAACTATAAACCCAGCCTAAATGATATATTTGTAGAAAGGGTAGGTGACAAATAATGAGAGAGTTTTTTGTAGTCTTAAAATTTGAATTACTTAACTTTATTAAAAACAAAGCTTTTATTATTTCAACAGCTATACTTGTTGCTATGATAGTTATAGGTCTATCTGTTCCAACTATTAAGGCGACATTTTTTGACAATGGAAGCCCAGAAGAAGAGGGCTCAGTACCGGGGCTGGAAGACCTAGAAGACTTCGGCTATATAGATCAATCCGGTGGAAAGATAGATATAAAGATCTTAAAAGAAAATTTTATAGGTGGGAGGCTCAAGGAGTTCTCCTCAAGAGAAGATCTAGATAAAGAGGTAAAGGCGGGAAATATAGAGGGCGGATTTATCCTCGAAGACAGTTTAAAATATAAATATGTAATTCAAAACAATGAAATGATAAATTATACGGAAGGGCTGTTTGAAGATGCTCTTACGGAAACTTATAGGATAGAGGAGTTTGAAAAAATAGGTATAGATTATTCTAGTGTAGATAAGCTTATAAAGCCAGAAATAGAATATGAAAATATTGTACTTGGAAAAGATAGTGTAAACAATTATCTTTATACCTATATTTTAGTGTTTGGACTCTATTTTATAATCATACTCTACGGTCAACTTATAGCATCTGCTGTAGCAAGTGAGAAGAGCAATAGAGCTATGGAGGTCTTGGTAACAAGTACAAAAGCTGTAAATCTTATATTTGGTAAAGTTATAGCAGGAGCTCTGGCAGGTTTTTCTCAGTTCTTCTTAGTAATAGCTGCAGGGCTTATAACTTATAAAATTAACAGAGAAGCTTGGAATGGAAGCCTGGACTTCTTATTTGATATTCCAGCAGAGGTCTTGATGAATTTTGCTATATTTGGAGTACTGGGTTACTTGTTCTATGCTTTCATATTTGGAGCCCTTGGAGCTTTAGTTTCTAGAACCGAAGATATAAGTGCAAGCGCAACGCCTATTACAATTATATTTGTAGGAGTATTTATGATCTCTATGATAGGCATGCAAAATACTGAAAGTATGCTTTTAAAGGTAGCTTCATTTGTACCCTTTAGCTCTTTTATGGCTATGTTTGTAAGAGTTTCAATGGGAAGCGTAGAGATTTGGGAGGTCATAATTTCACTTGTATTATTAGCCCTTTCCACAGTATTAATTGGAATTTTAGCAGCTAAGATATATAGAATGGGAACTCTAAGATACGGCAACCCTATAAAACTTAAAGATGCTTTAAAAGGCTTAAGAGAAGATAAATAAATTATTAGAAGGAAAAAAGCTTCACAATAGATACAAACTTTAAGGCAAGAGAGTTTTAAAACATGTAAATCTGATTAAATAAGAATATAAAAAATGTACTGCCAAAATTAGGGCAGTACATTTTTATAATTTTAAAAGATTAAATTTTTAAATTTTCCTTGATCATATCCTCTACTTCATTTTTTTCAGGATATCTACCAAGTTCTCTTTTAGAAAATAGTACTTCATCGTTCAAGCTTATTTCAAATACTCCTCCGTGTGATGGTACCAGAGTAAGTTCTGTAATATTCTCTTCATGTTCTTTCAGAACATTTCTCATTAGAGCGATCGCTCTAGCGATATAACCTCAAGAAGTACAGTACTCGATTCTAACTAGGTTTTTCATTATTCTTCCTCCTAATAATATTAATTAAAGCTGCTTACAAAAGATATATACCCATATAAAAATATATTATCTGTAATAATTATTAAAAGTCTTGTATAATGGGTATATAAAATTAGACACTCTAAAGAACTTATAAATAAAGGGGTTGATAGCCGTGGATTATCAGAGACAGATTCAAATATTCAAAGATTATTTTAAAAGTGGGGAAAAGGATTATTCGGATTTTAAATTAGGTGTTGAGTTTGAACACTTTGTAATAGATAAGGATACACTTAAAACTATTTCATATTACGGTAAAGATGGTGTAGAAGAAAGCTTAAGGGATCTAGAAGCTCTAGGGTACAAGGGGGTCTATGAAGGAGAATATGTTTTAGGGCTTGAAAAAGGTGTAAAACATATAACTACAGAACCAGGCAGTCAAATGGAGCTCAGTATAGATGCTAATTTCAATATAAAAGAATTAGAAGATGAATACTTAGATTTTTTAGAAGACATCATACCTATATTAAATAAAAAAAATCAAGCGCTGATAACTACTGGTTATCATCCCGAAACAAAAATTGATGAAATAACTCTGCTTCCTAAAAAGAGATATAACTTTATGTTTGATTATTTTAAGACTAAAGGAACCCATGCACATAATATGATGAAGGGTACAGCTGCTCTTCAGGTAGCTATAGATTACAGTTCAGAAGAAGATTATATAAAGAAGTTTAAGATATTAAATGCTCTGACTCCAGTTTTATATGCTATATATGAAAATGCATATTACTTTGAAGGTCAGGAGGCTCCTATGCACAATATCAGATCTTTTATCTGGGAAAATTGTGATAAAGACAGATCAGGAGTAGTTCCTTCTGCTTTAGACAAAGATTATGATTATGAATCTTATGCAGAATATATCTTGGGAGGATGTCCTATCTTTATAAACAAAGATGGAAAGGATATCTCAGCAGAAGGCAAATTGGTAAAAGAATTGCTGGATCCGGATAACTATACCCAGGCTGAAATAGAGCATTATTTGACTATGGTTTTTCCAGATGTCAGAACAAAAGACTTTATAGAAATAAGAATGATGGACTCAGTACCCTATCCTCTTAACTTATCAGCGCTAGCTCTCTTTAAAGGACTTCTCTATGATGGGAAAAACCTAGATAAACTTTCAGAATTTACAAAGGGAATAACTGTAGAAGAAGTTGAAAAAACTAAAGATGAAATGATGGAAAAAGGACTGGCAGCCGAGCTTAAGGGTCAAAGTCTTCTTGAAACAGGAAAGTTCTTAGTAGAACTTGCCAAAGATGGATTAGATGAGGGCGAGAAACACTATTTAAGACCCCTTCAAAACATTTTAGAAAAGGGAAAGAGTCCTTATGAGATAACAAAAGATAGGGCAGAAAATGGTAAGAAAGAAGCTCTTCAATGGTGCATATTAAATGATATAGTGGAGGTAAACTATGAATAGTGATAATTTAAATAAAGAATATATCCAGATGATAAAAGCTGATGAAGCAAAATATTTAAAGGATTATGATAAGTTTACAGACAAGGTAAATAATTCAAAAGCAAAGTATAAGGGTAAACCGGTGCCAACACTCTACCATCCTTTATTTGTAACCGAGAAGGATGTAGAAGACCTTGAATTGATAGGCAAAAAGATGATGGATATATCTAATAAACTTACAGATAGATATATTGAAGATAAGAATTTCCGAG
>NZ_JARIEF010000034.1 GCF_029266915.1 Tissierella sp.
CAAGCAAACTCCCACAGCAAGATAGGCTGGGAGAAGTTTACAGATAAGATAATTAAGCTACTCAATGAAAGACAAGAACCTCTAGTATTTATTCTTTGGGGCAACAATGCAAAAAGCAAAGAAGAATTTATAACAAATAAGCAGCACTTTATAATAAAATCCTTTCATCCAAGCCCCCTATCAGCTACAAGAGGATTTTTTGGATCCAAACCTTTCTCTAAAACAAATAATTTTTTAAAGAGTATTGGAGAAAAAGAAATAGACTGGAAAATTGAAGATATATAAGCTAACACCCTTCTACAGTGATAGAGGGGTGGTTTTTTTGATAGAAGTATCTCTCTTATTTTGATTAATAAATCCTAAATATATCCGATAAATATTAGTGTGAAATATTTTTTAGCATATATTCCATAAAGTTTTTTAAAAGCTCATAAGGAGAGGAGGATTTTTTTGAAGAAAGAAAAAAACGAAGGCCATGAAAAAGCATCGGAATTTTTAAAATTAGAAAGATCAAGTCAAGATGGATCAAAAGAAAGTTTGGAAGATAAAGATTTAAAATCCAAAAAATTTAAAAAGAACAAGCGTAAAGCAAAAAGCTCTAAGATGGTTAAAAAGAAAGCTTCAATACTAGGATTTAAAAGTATCCGAACCAGATTAGTTGTGTACTTATCCATACTTATATTAATTTCATCATTGGCAGCAGGAATCACGTCCTTAAGGAGCACTAGTGACTTACTTACATCAGAAGTAAAACAAAATCTTTCATCTATAGTAGCTGATGGATCTAACACGGTTAAACTAAGCATCAATTCAGATCTAAAGATTCTAGAACTAATAGCAGAAGACAGCGACATAAAATCAATGGACTGGGAGGTTCAGCAGCCTAACTTAGAAGACAAACTTCGTGCAAGTGATTTTATAGAACTTGGAATAGTAGATTTAGAAGGAAATGCAAGATACCTAGGCGGAGAGGTGATGAACCTAGCTGACCGGGAATACATACAAAAATCATTAAATGGAGAGTCCAGCGTTTCTGACCTTTTAACCAGTAAACTAACAGGAGAATTAATAGGTATGTACTCAGCGCCTATAAAGGTAAAGGGTCAAGTAGTTGGAGTTGCCGTAGGAAGAAAGCATGGAAACTACTTAACAGCTCTCTTGCCTAAGAAAAGTGATAATGACCAGGAACAAGGTTACATAATTAATAATCAAGGAACCATAGTTGCAAACGAAGACCGAGAAAAAGTAGTTTCTGCATATAATCCTATAGAAAAAGGAAAAGAAGACCCTAGTTTAGAATCTATGGGAGAGTTTTTCCGCCAGGCTACTATAAGCAGAAAAGGAAGTGGAACTTATACTATTGACGGAGCTAAGATATATGGATCTTTTGCGCCCATAGAAGGAACAAACTGGCTGTATGTTTATACAAAATCTGAAAAGGAAATTCTTAGGAGTATTCCAGAACTTACAAAGAAAATAGTTAGCATAGGTTCCCTTATATTCTTACTTGCAATGCTAGCAATAGTTATTATAGGCTACTCAATTGCAAAACCTATAGAAAGGATAGGAGCTCATTCAAAATATCTTTCTGAACTAGATATAAGTAAAGATGTGCCCCAAGACATCATAATGAGGCGAGATGAAATAGGATCTCTTGGTAAAGCCTTTCAAGCTATAATAGATAATTTTAAAAAAGTATTAACTGATATAGAAGATTCATCTACTGATTTAAATAATTCAGCCCAGTCTATGCTAAACCTGTCAACCGATTCAGCCCAGCTGTCTAATGATGTGGCCGCAAGTGTAGAGCAAGTATCACTCTCAGCCATGGAGCAATCAGAATCTATTGAAGAAGGAGCTCAAAAAGCAGAAGATATAGGACGTTCAATAGAAAAGAACAGAAGCTATTTAAAGGGACTCAATACATCTAGTGGCAAGGTAGAAAAATCGGTAAATGACGGATTAGAAGAAGTAGAAAAACTCAACAGCATAACTCAAAAGAGTACACTTGCAGTTGAAGAAGTTAATGATATAATATTAAAAACCAAGGTCAGCTCCTTAAAAATAGGAGAAACTAGCAGCCTAATTTCAAATATTGCAGAACAGACCAATCTTCTCTCTTTAAATGCTTCCATAGAAGCGGCCAGAGCTGGAGAAGCTGGACGGGGTTTTGCAGTTGTAGCAGGAGAAATAAAAAAACTAGCTGAAGAGTCCCAGCTCTTTACGGTTGAGATAGATAAGATAGTAAAGGAATTACAGGCAAACAGTGAAGAAGCCGTAGAGACTATGCGAGAGGTCTTATCAATTAGTGATGAACAAAAGCTTGCAGTAGTACAAAACAGAGAGCAATATGGAGCCATAGATAAGGCTATGAAGTATACTCTAGGTGCCATAAATAAATTAAACCAATCTGGTGAAGAGATGAACAAGTCAAAAGATGAGATTCTCTTTATCCTTCAAAACTTAAGCGCAATTTCTGAAGAAAACTCAGCATCAAGTGAAGAGTCAACTGCTTTTACAGAAGAACTTGCAGGCAGCATGGAATCTATCAATGCTTCCAGCGGAAGCTTAAGAGATCTAGCAAACAATTTAAAATCAATAATGTATAGATTTAAAATATAAA
>NZ_JARIEF010000055.1 GCF_029266915.1 Tissierella sp.
TACTTTACAAACCTAATAGTACAATAGAAGTTTAGAGGAAGTGGAAGTATGGAAGGGTTATTTGCAGTTTTACAAACTTTAGTAGTCTTAGCTATAGTAATAGGTCTGGCTCACATAAGTTTAAGACTATTAAATCGTTACATGGTAAAACAAAATAATATTATAAAGATATGGGAAAAAACGAGTGTAAATACAAATTCGTCTATCGGAATTGTAGAGGTTTCTGGTAAGTACTATCTTATGAGTTTCACTCAAAATGAAAACAAGATCTTAGAAGAACTTGATCCACAAGAGATCCAAGAGGTTTTAAGACAAAAAGAAGAAAGTATGGATATAAAGGAGAATGGATTCTATAAAAAGATAAATTCTCTAATAGAAAAGAGGAAAGAGATTTGAAAAGAATAAATATATTTATAGTGGTATTAATAGTTTCTCTTATAATTTTTTCAAATCTTTTTGCAAGCGTCTCTCTTGCTTCACCAGACCTTGGAGATATTGGTATAATTCTAGACGAGAATGGTGATAGAGAGACTACAGTTGATACGGTAAGACTTTTTATAGTTATAACCATACTAACTCTGGCTCCATCTTTTTTAATCCTTACAACTTGTTTTACGAGGATTATAGTGGTTCTCTCTTTCTTAAGAAATGCTATGGGAACTCAACAGTCTCCACCCAATCAACTTCTTATAGGGCTGGCACTTTTTCTTACATTTTTTATAATGAGACCAGTCTATACAGATATTATGGACAATGCAGTTACACCTTTCCTAGAAGAGGAAATTAGTCGTGATGAAGCCATGCAAAGAGGCTCCGATCCCTTAAAAGCTTTTATGCTTAAGGAAACAAGGGAGAAGGATATTGCACTTTTTCTAAGAGCCTCAGGATCAGATAACGTAGCGGAGCCAATGGATCTTCCAATTACAACTGTTATACCAGCTTTTGCAATTAGTGAGCTGCGGACAGCTTTTTCTATGGGATTCCTGCTATTTCTACCATTTTTGGTAATAGATATGGTGGTTGCAAGTATCTTGATGAGTATGGGTATGATGATGCTTCCTCCAGTTATGATTTCACTGCCCTTTAAGATCTTACTTTTTGTATTGGCAGACGGTTGGCATGTAGTTATAAAGTCACTAGTAGAAAGCTTTATATAAAGGATGGTTTAGATGAGCGAAACAGTAGTATTAGATATAATGAGAAATGGATTTTTAACTATAATAAGGGTTTCAGCTCCTATACTGGTAATAGCTTTAGTTGTAGGACTGCTAATAAGTATACTTCAAGCTACTACTCAGATCCAGGAACAAACACTTTCCTTTGTTCCCAAACTGATGGCTATTATGGTGGCTTTGATTATCTTTGGAAATTATATGTTGACTATTCTTATGAATTTTACGGAAAACATATTTAATCTTATGTCAACATTGAAATAGGTGAAAGCATGACAATACAATTTGATAAATTAATTTTAATAATGCTTCGGATTACATCCTTTATAGTGGTGGCTCCTGGCTTTTCTTTTAAGGGATTACCTAATATATTTAAGGTGGGCCTATCTTTTAGTGTAGCTATAATAGTCTATACTATGGTTCCTGGCTTAACGCTGGGCGGAAACTTTTATCTTCTAATTCCTCTTGCCTTAAAAGAAGTTATGTTTGGCTTGAGTATAGGTTATATAACCAAGCTCTTCTTTGGAGCGGTCGAAATAGCTGGGCATTTTATAGACTTCCAGGTAGGTTTTTCTATGGGTCAGATGTATGATCCTTCCATGGGAGCGGGTGGTTCTAACTATGGTAGACTGCTTAACTGGCTTACTCTAACGGTGTTTTTTATGATGAATATGCATCATTATATGATAGAGGCTCTTATTAAGAGTTTTGAAATGGTTCCTTTAAATTCTATAGATATTGGTAACTTTGGAGTTGAGGGAATTGTTGAGATTTTTGCAAATGTATTTGAACTGGGTTTTAATTTGGCAGTTCCAATCATAATATATGTTCTTACAACTGATATAGTTCTAGGGGTAATATCAAAGTCAGTTCCTCAGATAAATGTTTTGATGCTGGGAATGACGGTTAAGAGTATGATAAGCTTTGTAGTGTTTATGCTGATTACTTCTTGGGTTTTAAACTCTATTGGAGGAATTTTAAGTGAAATACCTGGGGTAATAGATGGTTTTATGAATTCTATGTAAGAAGAGATGTCAAATGGACTAAGGAGTTTTTAAGATGGAAGATAAGGCAAGTAAAACTGAAGACGCCTCGCCTAAGAAACTGGCCGATGCCAAGAAAAAAGGTCAGGTTGCAAAGAGCGGAGACTTAAATGGAGCGGGCAGCTTTTTTATATTTACAATTTTATTTGTGGCTCTGGCAAATTTTTTATTTCAAAACGCATCTGCATATATGAAAATGGCGCTTGGCAGAACGCTAAACAGCGGAGGGATTACAGAAGGATTTTTAGGAAATATATTTGTAGAAGATATTGTAAAGTACTTTCTTGTAGTTATGCCTTTTTTTGCAATAGCAATGGTTGTAGGCATCCTTACAAATATAATACAGGTTGGTTTTATTTTTACAACGGAAACCCTAAAGCCAAACTTTAAAAAACTAAATCCTATAGAGGGATTTAAAAATATGTTCTCTAAAAAGACTTTTTTAAACCTCATAAAAAACCTGCTTAAACTTACTATGGTTTTTTATTTGACCTATAAAACTCTTTCTACCGAGTTTGTTAAGATCTTAAATACGGGAAATATTGGCACTGAAAAACTTTTTCCGTTTTTTATAGAGTTTATAAAAACAGTTAGTATAGATATTGCAATAGTTATGTTTCTCCTTGGAATCATGGACTATGTAATTGAAAGACAAGAATGGAAGAAAAACCTTAAGATGAGCAAGCAGGATATAAAAGATGAGTACAAGCAGATGGAGGGTGACCCTCATATAAAGGGAAAGAGACAACAGCGTCAAAGAGAACTATCCATGGGTAGGATGATGCAGGACATGGAAGACTCGACAGTTGTTATAACAAACCCAACCCATTTGGCTATAGTTTTAAAGTATGAATCCGGCGTAGATGCAGCTCCAGTTATAACGGCTAAAGGAGCGGATCATCTGGCTAAGAAGATAAGAGAAAAGGCAAAGGAGTTTAAGATTCCTATTATAGAAAACAAGCCTTTAGCTCGATCGATGTATAAACAAGTAGAGATAGGAGATACAGTTCCTATGGAGCTATATCAGGCTATTGCAGAAGTCTTGGCTTTAGTTTATGAAATGGAAAGAAAAAATAAGGGCAAGATTTAAAAAGGATGATTAGATAATGGGAAAAACCTTTAAGGGGCTTACAGATTTTATTAATAAAAACATAGAGGTAATTGTAGCTTTTATAGTGGTAGGTATTATAGGAATAATAATAGTTCCGATGCCAAGTTTTATACTTGATATCCTGCTTGTAATAAATATTACAACTGGAGTTGTTATACTTCTACTTACTCTTTTTACCAGGAATGTACTAGAGTTTTCTACATTTCCAACTTTGCTTCTAGTTACAACACTCTTTAGACTTGCGCTTAATATCTCCTCAACTAGACTAATCTTAAGTGATGGTAGTGCGGGAAAAGTTATAGATGCATTTGCAAACTTTGTTACGGGCAACAACTATATAGTAGGTAGTGTTATATTTATAATTATAGTTATAGTTCAAATGGTAGTTGTAACCAGTGGTGCTTCTCGTGTATCTGAAGTTTCAGCAAGATTTACACTAGACGCTATGCCAGGAAAACAAATGGCTATAGACGCTGATTTAAACTCGGGAATTATAACAGAAGAAGATGCAAAGATAAAGAGAAAAAATCTTCAAAGAGAAGCTGACTTTTATGGTTCTATGGATGGTGCTAGTAAGTTTGTTAAGGGAGACGCTATAGCGGGAATTATGATTACCATTATAAACCTGGTTGGAGGAATAATGATTTTCTCTATCCAATACGGTATGAGCGCTATGGAAGCACTTGATAAGTTTGGTAAGCTGACCATCGGAGACGGATTAGTAGGACAGATGCCGGCACTTTTAATTTCAATAGCTTCTGGTATCCTGGTAACTCGTTCAGACGATGAACAAGGTTTTGGACAATCAGTTTCAAGTGAATTATTTGGTTTTTCTAAAGTTATAATGCTAGCTTCAGTAGTTATATTTCTGATAGCTATGGTTCCAGCCTTTCCAACTATACCATTTTTAGTGGTAGCCTTGATTCTTGGAAGCACTGGTTTTATCTTGATGGAAAATGAAAAGACTGAAGAAGTTCAAGTAGCTTCAGACGCTGCAGCTTTAGTTCAAAAGGATGCGGGAATTGAAAGAGATCGTGAAAAGGAAGAAAATATATTACATTTTCAAGTTGAACCGATTGCTCTTGAGATAGGTTATGGTCTTATTTCATTGGTTGATGAGGGGAATAGTGATAACCTAATTGAACATATTTCAGCTATAAGAAAGCAGTGCGCTATGGAACTTGGGATTATAGTAAACCCTATTAGAATAAGGGATAATCTTCACCTAGATGCCAATGAATATGTGCTCAAGATAAAGGGAAACGAAGTTGCCAAGGGCAATATATTTACATCTAAAGCCTTGGTAATAGATCCAGGTGGCGGAATAGAGGGACTTGTTGGTGAAGAGACAGTAGAGCCAGCCTTTGGACTTCCAGCGCTTTGGATAGAAGAAGAAAACAGAGAACTAGCAGACCTTAGCGGATACACAGTTATAGATCCAGTAATAGTCCTAGTTACTCACCTAAAAGAAATTATAAAGCAAAATAGCTTTGAGCTTATGGGAAGGCAAGAAGTAAAGCAGCTCCTAGAGAGCATAAAAGAAAAATACAATGTGGTAGTAGATGAGCTAATTCCAGAGATAATGAGTCTTGGAGAAGTTCAAAAGGTTCTTCAAAATCTTTTAAAAGAAGAAGTTCCTATAAATGATTTGGTAACTATATTAGAAGTCCTAGCTGATCAAGGAACCATGACTAAGGATACTGAAGTCCTAACTGAACATGTTCGTCACGGTCTTCAAAGGACTATAGTAAACAGATATTTAGATGAGAAAAATGTTTTAAATGTTATAACTATTCATCCCCAACTTGAAGATCTTATAGGGCGAAATATTCAAAAGACTATATCGGGAAGTATTCCCATACTAGATCCTCAGATTATAACCAAGATATTTGACGGAGTAAAGAGAATAGAAGATGGCTTGATAGCCGGGGGCATTCAGCCGCTTATCCTAACATCACCAAAGATAAGGGTGCCTTTTA
>NZ_JARIEF010000069.1 GCF_029266915.1 Tissierella sp.
GGATATATGTGCTTGACGATGGAAGGGTTTGTAAATATGGTCTGCCCTGCAATATCATTAATACTAAGCTTTTAAAAGATGTGTTTCGGATTGAAGCTCATGTTTATGAAGATGAAGTAAATTGTTGCCCCTATTTTATACCTCATAAGATAGTTTAGGAGAAAAAATAAAGAAGAAAATTAGGAAAAACTATGACAATTAGCAAAAGATAATTTAAGGAATAAATTCTTCAAAATTAGTTAAGGAGGCTGGAAAATGGACCACGGAGGAGATTTACTAACTTATGAAGTAGACTTTAAGGGAGAATTAATAGATTTCAGTAGCAATATCAATCCACTTGGTACTCCCGAAGGATTGGAAAGTCTACTGATAGATAGTTTTAAGAGCCTGGAATCCTATCCAGATATCCAGTACAGAAAGCTAAAAGCTTCACTATCCGTCTACCTAAACTGTAAAGGGGAAAATGTAATGGTTGGAAATGGAGCAGTTGAGATAATAAACAACTTTACCCTCTTAGCTAAAAGAGTAGTAGTCATGACGCCCGCATTTTCAGAATATGAAAAAAGAGCGCTAGTTCACGGAAAAGAAGTAGTTAAAATATCCTATAGTAAAGATTTTAAGATAGACCTGGCTAGCCTGGAAAAGGAGCTAAAGCAAGATGATTTACTTATATTAGGAAACCCTAACAATCCAACCGGACTTAGGATAGAAAAAGAAGTGCTGATGGATATATATAAAATAGTAAATGAAAAAGAAGCCTATCTCTTGCTGGATGAAGCTTTTTATGAGTTTGCACCCGTGGACTATGACACTATTGAGATATTTAAAGAAGAAGAGTATAGAAATATTGCAATAATAAGAGCTGCCACCAAGTTCTTTGCTCTTCCAGGTTTAAGACTGGGTTACGCTTGTGCTTCAAGAGAAAAAGTAGAAGCTATATCAAAAATAGAACTTCCTTGGAGTGTAAATGCCCTAGCCGATAAGGCAGGTCAATATATATTTAAAGATAGCTCTTATATCCAAAAAAGCAAAGATTATATAGAAAAAGAAAGGAATTACTTATTGGACCAACTAGGAAAGATAGAAGGAATTAAAGCCTATCCCACACATGCTAACTATATATTAATTAAACTACAAAATAAAAAGGAAGACCATGTATTTAACTTCTTTTTAAAAAATGGGATAGTTATAAGAAAATGCTCCAGTTTTAAAGAACTAGGAGACGATCATATAAGAGTGGCCGTAAAAGATAGAAGTAGTAATTTAAAACTAATCGGTGTCTTTAATAATTTATAAATTTATAAAAATTTAGATACTTTAGAACTCTAACTAGAGACTATCTAAAGATATCTTGTTAGGAGAATGATTATGCAAAAGAAAAGATCTTTAATGTTAGCAATTTTTTTACTCTTATTAGCCACACCAAGCATTGGTAATGCAATGCATATTATGGAGGGTTTTCTTCCAGCCGGATGGGCAATATTTTGGGGTCTAGTTTCCCTACCATTTTTAATTGTTGGAATAAAGAAGATCAACAAGGTTTTCAAAGGTGATATAAATGCAAAAGTTTTACTAGGACTTGTAGGAGGATTTGTATTTGTTCTATCTGCTTTAAAGATTCCATCAGTTACAGGAAGTTGTTCACATCCTACTGGAGTAGGACTTGGAGCTATACTATTTGGTCCAACAATTATGACTGTGGTAGGAACTATAGTACTACTCTTCCAAGCCTTATTATTAGCCCACGGTGGACTTACAACCCTGGGAGCAAATATATTTTCAATGGCTATAGTAGGACCTTTAGTAAGCTATGGTATTTATATAGGACTTAAGCGAACAAGTATCAATAAAAGTTTTACTGTGTTTCTAGCAGCTTCCCTTGGAAACCTAGCTACTTACATTGTAACGGCAGTTCAATTGTCTGTAGTTTTTCAAGATCCAGTAAGCGGATTAATGGGTTCACTTGTAAAATTCTTGAGCGTATTTGCAGTTACTCAAATACCTCTGGCGATAGTTGAAGGGCTTTTAACAGCTGTTATTTTCAACTTACTTGTAGACTATAATAAAGAAGGAGTGATAACTCTTGAAAACATCTAAAATAAACTTTCTTCTATTAGTATTAGTAGTAGTTATTATATTAGTTCCCTTAGTATTTATGGGAGATGCAGAATTCGAAGGTGCAGATGGACAAGCTGGAGATATTATAGGTGAAATGCATCCAGATTATGAGCCTTGGATAGAACCACTTTGGGAACCACCGAGTGGAGAAATAGAAAGTCTGCTATTCTCAGTACAAGTTGCAATAGGTGCTGGAGTATTCGGATATGTTATGGGTATGTTTAAAGAAAAACATAAAAAAAATGTTGATAATAGATAGATATGCCTATACAAATAAATTAACAAATAGCAATCCATATATTAAATCTGCTCTAGTAGTTGTTAGCTTAGCCTTAACTACTATTGGAGCCAACAATTGGATGAACCTTACAATATTTTTCTTAATGGGATTTCTAACTACATATGTAGCCGGGATCCCATTAAGAAAATATATAAAAATATTAAGGCTTCCAATGTCTTTTTTACTAATTTCTATATTCACTATATTGATTAGTTTTTCAACAGTAGATATTTATGTTTCAAGTATTAAAATATTTAATATCTATATAGGAATAGCTGAAAGTTCATTAGATCAATCGATATTATTGACTACTAGAGTACTAGGTTCTATTTCAGCTACTTTCTTCCTGGGACTTACTACTCCACTTAATAATATTATACTAGTATTAAAAAAAATACGATTGCCCAATACATTTATAGAACTGATAGTACTTATATATAGGTTTATATTTATTTTTCTAGAAGAAGTTAGTGAAATACGTATGGGCCAAGAAATAAAATTTGGATATTCTGATTTTAGCAAGAGTTTAAAATCAACTTCCCTTTTACTTAGTAGCTTATTTTTAAGAGTAATGCTCAGACACAAGGAAATGGTAATAGCTCTAGAATGCAAGCTCTATGATGGGGAGTTTAAGATAGGTGATTAGATGATAAAGATAAATTCATTGGAATACAAGTATGAAGATGGAACTAAGGCCTTAAGAGAGATTAACTTTGATCTAGATAAGGGGAAAACTATTGGTGTTATAGGAGCTAACGGGTCAGGAAAATCAACCTTGTTTTTAAATATACTAGGAATTTTAAGGCCTTCAAGCGGGCAGATTGACTTTAATGATAAAGCCTTAGAGTACGATAAGAAATCTCTAAGAGAATATAGAAAACAAGTTACTATGGTCTTTCAAGATCCTGAAAAGCAACTATTTTACTCAAAAGTTTATGATGATGTAGCTTTTGCCCTTAGAAACTTAAACTACCCAGAAGATGAAATTAAAATAAGAGTAGATAAAGCCCTAGGAGCTGTAAATTCCATAGACTTATTAGAAAAACCAACACATTTTTTAAGCTATGGACAAAAGAAAAGAGTTGCCATAGCTGGTTCCTTAGTCTTAGATTCAAAAGTGTTGCTCTTAGATGAACCTACTTCGGGACTAGATCCACATATGACGGGCGACATGATAAAACTTATAAAAGATTTAAAAAAGGATAAAAAACTTATAGTATCAAGTCATGATATGGATTTTATATATGAAGTTTGTGACTATATTTATGTTCTATCAGAAGGGAAAATTATTGGTCAAGGGCAAGCTTCTGAAATATTTCTTCAAACAGAATTAATAAAGACTGCCCTATTAGATAAACCGTGGCTAGTAAAGGTTCATGAGGGGTTAAATCTACCACTTTATAAAAGTGAAGAAGAATTTAAGAAAAAAAGTATTGAAAGGGGATAGGAGATATGAAAAAAGGAATAATAATAACAAGTTTTGGTACAACTTTCGA
>NZ_JARIEF010000081.1 GCF_029266915.1 Tissierella sp.
CAAGATTTTATACTAAACCCAAGATTTTATACTAAACCCAAGATTTTATACTAAACCCAAGATTTTATACTAAACCCAAGATTTTATACTAAACCCAAGATTTTATACTAAACCCAAGATCTTATATTACCATAGAAGCAAGGTAAAGCAGTAATAGAAAAAAGGATGTGAAAAGATGGAATATACACCAAGAGTACAAAGTGATCAGGTGGACGGGCTTTGCGAAGCAGTTTTAACTATAGAAACTAAAGAAGAATGCTACAGATTTTTAGAAGATATATGTACTATAAAAGAAATTCAAGCAATAGCTCAGAGGTTTGAAGTAGCAAAACTCTTAAAGACTAAAAAAACATATACAGAAATAGAAGCTCTTACAGGAGCAAGTACAGCTACAATAAGCAGAGTAAACAGATCTCTTACTTATGGAGTAGACGGATATAAACTAGTATTTGAAAAACTTGGAATCGTAGAATAAAGGTGCTAAAGAGAACTTTAGCACCTTTTACTTATTTTAAATAAATTATAGTGTTTATGATTGATAGTTTTACTAGGGAATAAAACTATCAAATATAAATAAATCGAAATCTTCTTGAATTGAATCTAAAACTTTCTGGTTTTTAATAGTATAGGCTGCCGTCAAAGGATTAAAAAGAGCCTTGCAGAGCCTAAAGCTGAACATATCCTTATATTTGTAGTTAAAAGCTATGAAATCTGGCTTTGTTAAGAAATTTGTCATTAGATTTTCTAAGAGAAAATCCCTGCTCCTTCTAAAAATACTATGATCACTCTTCTTAAAATAAGAAGAAAGTTGACCTCGAATTACATGAGGTCTATTTTTTTTATACCAAATTACAGCTAAAGGGTTAAAAGATTCTATACAATAAAGTCCCTCATAGCTATCAAGGACCCTAGCTACATACTCAAGTTCACTAACGTCAGATGTTTCATTTTTTAGTTCAACGATCAGAGGAACTCTTCCTTTAACCACCTCTAAAACTTCTTCAAGAGTTGGTATAGCTTCATGCGTATTAAATAATCTTATATCTTTTAATTCTTTTAATGTATAGTTATTTATACAAGTATCTAAATCACAGGCTCTTTTAAGAGTCTTATCGTGAAATATAACTGGAATATTATCCCTTGTAACTTGGACATCAAGTTCTATACCGTAGTCTTCCTCTACTGCCATTTGAAAGGACAGTAGAGAGTTTTCTGGATTCTTATCCTTGTTGTCATGAATTCCCCTATGAGAATAAAGCCTTCCTAAAAACCCAGATACATCTCTTTTCTTATTGGGCTTTATACTCCAAATATAAAGTAAAAATAAAACTATCAAAACTATCAATATATAAAGAAAAAACATATCTTTCTACTCACCTGCTCCTTTTAAAAAATTATTAATCATCAAAATCAAAATTCTCTAGTACACTTCCTTTTTTAGGAGGCTTGGAATCTCCGTGTTTTACAAATGTCATAGTTATAAGTGACATTACTGAAAATATAAAGGCATAGGGAAAGAGTATCCTGTATGAAACATTCTGCAGTAAAAATCCTGAAAATATAGGAGTAAATACTTGGGCTGCCATAGAGAAGAAGTAATAAAGTCCAGTATATTTTCCTACATTTGTGTTTCCGCTCATTTCAACAACCATAGGGTAGGAGTTTACATTTATCGCAGCCCATCCTATACCGGTAAAGCCAAATACTATATTTATAGCTGGAGAGTAATCTTTAAAGAAATACCCTGTAAAATAGGTAAGGGTTATGATTATTATTCCAGTTATAATTGTTCGCTTACGGCCAACTTTACTAGCTATAATTCCAATAGGAATGTATGACAAGATAGCAGCAGCTGTTGCAACTAGGAGCGCATTTGCAAAACTTCCCCCAACCAAACCCCACACCCTGCCAGCATATCTTGAAAAAGCTGTAGTTATAGCATTATAGGCTGTAAACCATAAGAATATTGAAGCTAAAAGAAAGTAAAGACTTCTTTTTACATCGGGCTCCATGGCCTTGTCTTCTTCCAGTTTTTCCTTGGGAAGTTCGTGTTCAATCTCAACTGTTTGTGAAACCTTGTTTTCTTTTATAGTTATCATAAGAAGTATAACCGAAGCTACCATGATAGAAGCAACTATTCCAAAGAGTAGAGTATAGTCTGGATTTGCTGCTTTAGGAAGTATAGTTGAGATAAGTCCCAGTGTTATAATAGCTCCTACCGCACCCATAAGGTTTATAATCGAGTTAGCTTTACTTCTTAAGGGCTTAGGTGTAAGGTCAGGCATAAGAGCTACAGTAGGAGACCTATAGGTTCCCATAGCTATTAGCGTTACTCCTAGAGCTAGAAAGAAAAGCCAGAAGTTTTCTGTTTTATTGGCATAGACCACCAGCATCATAAATACAACTGCAAAACTGGTTCCACCGAGAATAAATGGTGTTCTCTTGCCCAGTCTGGTATCAACCCTATCTGAAAGAGTTCCAAACAGAGGAAGCAGGATTAGCGCTAAAACATTGTCTAGGGCCATAATAGTACCGGTTAATGTTTCACTTAATAAAAAAGTGTTCTGCAACATTAAGGGTATAATGCTATCATATAATTGCCAAAAAGCCGAGATACCCATAAAAGCTAGTCCTACGAAAAACGTTCTTTTATAATTTAGTTTCAAAATAATCCCTCCTTGTGTATTTTTACTAGAATCTACTATATTATAGCATCCTTACAAGAGCTATACAATGAAATAACTTTAGCAGGCTACTACTAAAAAGTTTGGCTATGGGGTATAATTTAATTATATAGAGGAAATAAAACAATAAAATTAAGGGGGAAGAAAGATGATATTTTATGTAGCAACTTTAAGAACAATAGATAGAAGAAAAGACGAGGAAGTTTTAGAAGAGCACAAGGCCTATCTTCAAAAGTATATTGATGAGGGAAAGATCTATGCAAAAGGACCATTTTCAGATCATACAGGAGGACTTGTAATCTATAGCACAAAGGATAAGCAAGAAGCAAGAGAGATAATAGAAAACGACCCGGTAATAGTACACTCCTCAAGAACTTATGAATTAAAAGAGTGGAAGAGCAATCTTTAAAAAGAGGTGAAAAATATAGATAAATATGATAAAAAGGCATTAGACGAACTAGCTAGATGGAAGCGGCAGATGAGCAAATCTCCTTCCATTATAAATAGGGCGTCAAAAGGAGTTCAAACAAAATTTAACACTATGCTGCCCGATAAGTATCATGAGATAGTTACCTTTGCCATAAGTAATATGGTAAAGGTAGTCTTAACGGGATCTAAATATGTAACTAAAAAAACTTACCCAGTTATGAATTTAAGAGATAAGGAAAAATTAGTTAGAGACAAGTTAAAACTCTATAGAAATACCGCAATGGTAGAAGGAATAGGAACGGGAGCCGGGGGAATACTTATGAGCTTTGCTGATTTCCCTCTGCTTTTAACTATAAAAATAAAATTTCTCTATGATGTAGCAGCTATATATGGATTTGACGTAAGTGACTATAAGGAAAGACTCTATATACTAAATATATTTCAATTGGCATTTTCCAGCCAGTCTAAGATGAACCATGTTTTCTATAATATGGAAAATTGGGTTGAGTATTCAAGGGACTTACCCCAAGAGATGGATCCAGAAGCTTGGAGGGATTTTCAGCAGGAGTACAGAGACTATCTGGATATTGCAAAGCTTCTACAGATGCTGCCAGGAGTTGGAGCCGTGGTAGGAGGATATACCAACTCAAAGCTACTCAACAAGCTTGGAGAGACGGCAATGAATGCTTATAGGATGAGACTTACTCAAGAGATAGAAGAGGTATAAGAAGGTAAAGTGGGAGATGAGAAGATGTTTGATATTCAAAGATTGATAGGACAGGCTGTATTTCCTTTGATGATCTTACTTATAGCAAACTTTTTTATAAATAAGAATAAGAGGAATAATAAGAGAAAAAGATGAGTCGAAGCTTGCCGAGAAATTTAAATGGATTCAAGATATTGATAAAAAGATCTTCTATGAAAGAAAAATCATCTTTTATAAGTAGATTTATTTCAAATATTATTCTAATCTATAAGTAGATTTATTTCAAATATTATTCTAATCTATAAATTAGATTTATTTGAAGTATTACTCTAATCTATAATTCTATTTATTTAAAATAAGTAATATTTATGATCTTTAGTCTTGTCATTCCGACCGATAGTGGAGGAATCTATATTTCAGTATTATTTAAAGCTAATATGTTAGAGTGATATTAAATATGCCTAAAAGTAGTGAATCTTGGGAGGAAATACTATGAACAATAAAATAAAAAAATTTGAAAGTAAAGATAGATTAGATGAGCTAAGTCCACTTAAGACCTTAAAAAGAATAGGTTTTAGAGAAGGGATGGTTCTATGCGATATTGGAGCAGGTACAGGAGTGTTTTCTTTTCCAGCTGCCCAAATAAGTAAAAGTGATATTTATGCTTTAGAGAAATCAGAGGATATGATAGAGATTCTAAAAGAAAGAATACTAGATAAAAATATAGATAATATCAAAGTTAAAAAAGTAGATTCAGATATATTGCCATTAGAAAGCCATACTTGCGATATAACTATTATGGTAACTTCACTGCATCATATTGAGGATAAAAAATTTATGATAAGCGAAATAAAAAGAATCTTGAAAGACCAAGGAAGGCTGGCTATAATAGAATTTTATAAAAGAAAAACACCACTTGGACCATCGGTAGATCATAGAATATCTCAAGAAGAAGTAGAAATAACAGTTGGAGACAAGGGTTTAAAGAAGATTGATAGTTTCTCACTGGGAGATAATTTCTATTGTTTCCTTTATGAACTATTATAGTTAGTTAATATTTATAATCAATATTTGTAAATTTATCATAAAATACTATTGTAGGGTGGTAGATTTAAATAAAGAACAAGTAAAGACAGACAGATTACCACCTGAGGATATAATTATTAAGAAAAAATAGTATCTATTTAAATTATCCCAATGATAGTGAAAGAGCTAAAATACCTCCTATTTTTTATCTATTAGTAGTTTTATTTATACCTTTCAGTAGTAAATAACGTAATAGTAGTAATAAAAATTAGGAGGTAATTAATATGAAAAAAATCTTTGCATTAGTATTATCCTTTGCTTTAATAATAAGTGTTTCTGGTTACTCAAATAATGTTAAAGCAGAACCTATACCTTTAGGTACTTATAAAATGAATAAATCAGAAGAAGCCCTAAAACCTTCTGTTTTATTAGAAGAAGATAATAAATTTACATTTAATTACTCTGTACTGAGCAGTTATATAGCTGTTGGGTCGTATGAAGAAGATGGTGATGA
>NZ_JARIEF010000021.1 GCF_029266915.1 Tissierella sp.
ACTACAGGTGCATTTCCGTCCAGTGCTGATGCCATTACTACCGGAACACTAACCGTTCCAGCTGGTAATTGTATATCATAAGTTAATTTGTCAGATGAGAAACCTGCTAATGATACACCATCTATTGTTACTGCATTTAAAGTTGCTTCTCCTTCTTTTATTTGTACTGATGTGTCTAAACTTGCATCATATCCAAGTTTAGCTGCATATCTTACAAAATAATACCCTGCTTTAAGTCCTGTAATTTCTGTACCTGTTACAGCTGTCCAAGTTGTATCTGCTAATGCTCTATACTCCATGGCAGATGTTGCTCCTATTATCTTTCCATCTACTCCTTTAAATGTTGTCGGCGCAACCATTGATAATCCCGTAGGTGCTGCCTGAGCTTGATTCCCTGGAGCTGGTACTCCTATTGTTGCTGCAATTCCTTCATTATATCCTGGTTTAGCTGCATATCTTACGTCATACCATCCTACTGAGAGTCCTGTAATTTCACTGCCTAGCACTGGTGTCCAAACTCCTCCAAGAAGATACTCCATAGCAGAGGTTGTTCCTATTATCTTTCCGTCGCTTCCACCAAATGCTGTCGGTGCAACTCCTGTTAACACTTCTGTTGGTGAGCCTTGAGATTGATTACCTGGAGTTGGTACACCTACTGTTGCTGCAGGTCCTTCCTCAAATCCAAGTTTAGCTGCATATCTTACATCATAAAATCCTGCTGCGAGTCCTGTAATTTCTGTTCCGGTTACTGCTGTCCAAGTTGAGTCAGCTAATGCTCTATATTCCATAGCAGATGTTGTTCCTGTTATCTTTCCATCATTAGCATTAAATGTCGATGTTGCAACTCCTAATAAGCCTGTTGGTGCCGCCTGAGCTTGTTTAGGGCCTTCCGCTACACCTATTGTAACTGCTGGTCCTGGATCAAATCCTGGCTTTGATGTATATCTTACATCATAAAAGCCTGATGCTAATCCTAAAATTTCTGCTGCTGTTACGGTTGTCCAATTTGTATCGGCTAATGGTCTATATTCCATGGCAGTTGTAGATCCTGTTATTTTTCCGTCATTTCCGCCAAAAGTTGTTGGTGCAATTCCTATTAAGTTCTCAGTTGGTGCCCCTTGACCTAGATTTTCTGTAACTGGAACTAATATTGTTGCTGCCAAACTTTCATTAAATCCTGCTTTAGCTGAATATCTTACATCATACCAACCTGATACTAATCCTGCAATTTCTGTACCTGCTACTGGTATCCAAATTTCTCCAACAAGATATTCCATAGTATTGTTTACTCCTGTTATCTTTCCATCATTTCCTCCAAAAGTTGTAGGCGCAACTCCTATTAATCCTGTTGGTGCTGTCTGATCTTGGTTTGCTGGAGCTGGTACTCCTATTGTTGCTGCAGGACTTTCGTTAAATCCTTTTTTAGCTGCATATCTTACATCATAAAATCCTACTGCAAGTCCTATGATTTCTGTACCTGTTACTGGTATCCAAGTACCTTCAACAAGATATTCCATAGCATTTGTTGTTCCTGTTATCTTTCCATCATTTCCACCAAGTGTAGATGGCGCAACTCCTAATAATCCTGTTGGCGCTTCTTGAGCTTGGTTAGGACCTGGTTCTACTCCTATTGTTGTTGCAATTCCTTCATTAAATCCTATTTTAGCTGCATATCTTACATCATAAAATCCTGATGAGAGTCCTGTAATTTCTGTGCCTGTTACTGGTATCCAAGTTAATTCTGGTAACATTCTATACTCCATAGCTGTTGTTGTTCCCGTTATTTTTCCATCATTTCTACCAGGCATTGATGGTGAAACTCCTACTAATCCCGATGGTGCTGATTGGTCTATTGAAAAATTAATTGTATAAGTTTGTATCGTTATTCCATTTTCTGCTGTTACCAAGATATTAGCAGACCATGGAAAAGTTTCTACTAGAGAAATTACTGTCTTAGCTTTATTATCTCTTGCTATTGCCTCTATTGCTGGAAATGCACTTGTTCCAGCTGGTAATTTTACACTATATGATAATAAATCGCTTGTAAAACCTGCTACAACTTGTCCATTTATTGTCAAACTTTTTAAGGCTGTGTCATTGCTTGCTGGAGCTATAACTATTGCATCGAGTCTAGCTTGAAGATTAGTCTTTACATTGCTCGGTGGCAAAGCATTTACTAGTATTCTAGCTGCATCGACATCTGCCTTCAACCTGCTAGCTTCTGCTTTTACTACTGCAGCTCTTGCTTTTATAAGTTCTCGAGGCTCCTGTGGATCTTGAGGAGTTCCATGTATTTCTGCTTTAGTTTTTCTTGCAACTTTGGATTGTTCTATATCTATTTTAATTTTTAATTCATTTGTTATTTGTGAGTTTTTATCTTTAAGCGCTGCTATAAGATTTTTCAGTAGGATAGGTTTTTCTTCCATATAAGCTGAAATACCTCTTTCTTCTGCTTTTTCAAAATCTTTTATATTTACGTATTTATCTCCATCTTTATGCCAAATATTTTCATATTTTAAAGTATTATTTGATAATCCTGCTTTAATTTGATTTCTGTTTAAATCTTTTCTGCTGATGCTATCATAGAAATTTAGACCACTGCCTGGAACATCTGCGAATACAGTGCTAAATGTTGTTAGAATAATTGTTAAAACTAATAATAATGCTATTTTGGTTAAAGACTTAAAGTTTTTCATATTTTCCCTCCTAGCTCACTGTATCGAAATATATTATAATTAGAAAAGTTACTGCGCTCTTATTAGCAACTTTTCTAACTTTAAATATTCTTTATAGAGTTTTTATAATGAATTTATTAATATGTTTTATTAAACTCTTTAACAACTTGATTGTTTTGATCCAATATCTGAATCTGATACTCCCTACTAAGTCGAGTAACAAGATCATCATCTAATTCAAATGCAAAGTTTCCATTTTTATCAGGTTGTCCACTTCCTAATCTTAAAACATTCACAGTGTACTTACTAAAGTCATCTATATTATTTCCAGTTACTTTACCAGCTATGTTACCTCCTAGTAAGCTTCCATAAAGTTTAAATTCACTAACTTCTACACCAGTTATAACTTCAGGCTGTAGCACGGGCTCTAATTCAGCTATTCTAACTTCAGCTGCTTTAAGTTTATTTATATTATCTACTAAAAGCTTTTGAATATCAGATAAAGCATTGTATGCTACTCTGGCTGCTACTACTTGAACTTTATCTGTTAACTTAAGCTTTGAAACTTCTGGTAGTAGATTTATTTTATCTATTACTAGTTTAGCTGCTGCTCTATCATTTATATCCTTTTGTACTACATCAAGTCTAATTTTAAGAGCATCTTTTTCCGTTCCATTAACTACTGCACTTAATAATATTCTAGCTGTATCAACGTCTACTTGAACCCTGCTGGCTTCTGCTTTTACTACTGCAGCTCTTGCTTTTATAAGTTCTTGAGGCTCCTGTGGGTTTCCTGGATTTCCTGGATTGCCTGGATTTCCTGGATTGCCTGGATTGCCTGGGTCAGTTGGAGTTCCTGGACTTCCTGGTGTTTCTGGTGTTTGTGAGTTTTCTAATTCAGCTATTCTAACTTCTGCTGCTTTAAGTTTATTTATATTATCTACTAAAGGCTTTTGAATGTCAGATAAAGTATTGTATGCTGTTCTTGCTGCTACTACTTGAACTTTATCTTCTTGTTTAAGCTTTGAAGTTTCTGGTAATAGATTTATTTTATCTATTACTAGTTTAGCTGCTGCCTTATTATCAAGATCTTTTTGTAATCCATCAAGTCTAATTTTAAGATCATCCTTTTCCAATCCATTAATTAATGCATTCACTAAAATTCTAGCTGCATCAATATCTTCTTTTGCTTTAGTCATTTCCGCTTTTACTACAGCTTCTCTCGCTATAGTTATCTCTTTTGATGGAGGTTTGTTTAAAGCTTCCATTATATCTCTAAAAGTTTTTTCACTTACTGCCTTTATCCCACCTAAAACATACGCTTCTTCAACCAATCCTTCTATATAAACTTTAGTTACTAAAGACAGCTCCGTAGGTTTTGTCAGTAAGATAGGTCGATCGATTTTTGCTCCCATATAACCTCCAACTAGTGCATCTGCATATGACCATCCATTTGCTATAATTACAGATTTTTTACCAGAGAAATATTTTGAAGCTATTTTTATAGCTGTTTCTTCTCTATTCTTTCCAGAAATCCTATCTACCTTTATATTCAATTTTTCAAGATCTTTGAATATATTTTTGCTGACTGCTGATTCTCCTCCAACTATAGTTATATTAGAAATATTCATATCATTAATAGCTCTTAGAGTTTCTTTAGGAACCTTGTCACTATGAGTTAAGAGAACAGGAATCTTGTTTATACCTGAAACTGGTCCTATAGACATTGCGTCCACAAAACTTTCATATCCAAGCGCTAAGAAAATGTGTCTGTCGGGGCTATTGATTGTTTTGGCAATTTGCTCGGCAGTTTCTGCTCTATTAAGTCCAGCTATTCTCTTAACTGAGTAAGACTTAAGATCAGAAACAACTTGTTCTGAAATTACATTTTTTCCTCCAATAACTATAACGTTCTTTGTTCCAAGTCTCTTTAATTCATCTTTAATATCTTTTGGAATTGAATTCTTATGAGTTAATAACAAGGGTGCATCTTTAGAATTAGCCAAGATGGTTGCAGTCAGAGCATCTATCAATCCATCATAGCCTACTAATACGGCTGTATCTGATTTTTCATAAGTTTTTTTGCTAGCTTCTATAGATGTTTGAATTCTTGTCTTTCCTGCTATTCTTTGCAACTTATCTTTTCCTTGCAATATATCTGGGTTTCCAAGTGCAACACTTGATGCACCAGTTAAGATAATAGTAAATACTAAAGCTATTGATAGTATTTTATTTAATTTATTCAAGATAATTCCTCCTTCACTATTAATAAGATTTAATTATAATTATTTTTCTATAAATATAATATCCTATCCATTTAACTTAGATTTTAAAATCGAGTTATTTTAAACAACTGGTATTTTAAAAGTAAATCTGGGTATAATTTAATGTATATAAACAATAGATATTAATTTATGAGCTGAGTTTTAATATCACCATCTTCCTTTTATAATTTATACAGGAATATTTTTCTAAAATACACTTTTATACATGTATTAAAGCGAGTTATTAAAAGTTTTATATATTATTAATCACTAGTTACCCAATACAATGTCATATGGATTTCATAAGCGTTTCATGTCAATTTCACTTATTTTAAACAACTGTTTTAAGCCGTTCTTAGTCTAAAATAAATTATTAAAAGATTTGAATATTTCTTATATAAGGCTTATAGATAACTTTCACAGTTATAAGGGAGGCTAAAATGATGTTCATAGATTCTAACTATTTAGGTGTAAAGTTATTGCTTCTGGCAATAGTTTTTTTAACTCTTTTTTCTACCTCATGCAAAAAATCTTCAATTATAGATGATGTATCCGAAAGAAATTCATATTATGTTGCTCTTGATGGCAATGATGATGCTCTAGGATCGATGGATGATCCTTTCATAACAATTCAAAGGGGGATTTCTGTACTAAAACCTGGTGATACTTTGTTTATACGCTCGGGAACTTACCAAGAAAAAGTAAATATAGAAAATTCAGGTTCAGCTATAAATTTCATTACTATAAAAAATTTCCCCGGCGAAAAAGCAATAATTAAGGGAGATTCTCAAGGTGATGCTATTTTATCTATATTCAATAAAAGTTATATTAGGATAGAGGGACTAAATCTATCTGGTAATTCAGGCAATAATACTCCAATGGGAATAAGAATTGAAGGCGCAGGAAGAGATATAGAACTAGTTAACAATAAAGTTTATGATATTATTTCAGATTCTAATGCTCACGGTATAGCTGTTTACGGCACAAATCCAAAAACTTCTATAAGTAATTTATTAATAGAGAACAATGAGGTTTACAACTGTAAACTTGGTCAAAGTGAAGCTCTGGTATTAAATGGAAATGTAAGAGATTTTAAAGTTATCAACAATACTATTCATGATAATGACAATATAGCTATTGATTTTATTGGTTATGAGGGAACTTCTGATTTAGGAGAAACTGATAGGGCAAGAGATGGGATTTGTTCAGGAAATAAGGTATATAATATATCTTCTATTAATAATCCTACCTACAATGATTTTGGCGCTGTAGGTATTTATGTAGATGGGGGTAAAAATATAATCATAGAAAGAAATTATATTCAAAACTGCGATATAGGAATTGAAATAGCTAGCGAACATAGAGGTCGGAACACAGAAGAAATAATAGTAAGAAATAACCTAATTTTAGATTCCACTGATTATGCAGCCTTATCCATTGGAGGTGAAAGCAAGTCTAATGGACAAGCTATAAACATTAAGATTTATAATAATACAATTTACAATGCTGATACTGCTTTAGTTATTGCAAATGCAGATAGTGATACTAATGAAGTTAAAAATAATATTTTCAATAAAACTAATACACTTATAGAAGGTATAACTGGTAAAAATATTATAGAAAATAATATTAGTTTCGAAGCCGAATTTGTAGACCCCTTATCTGGAAACTTTGAATTAAAATCAACCTCTCTCTGTATTGATGCAGGTATTTTAGTAGATTCAGGTATATATGATTATAGTTTGAAAACTAGAATTATTAACGGCGTTGTAGATATAGGATGCTTGGAATATTCTCCTGATGATTAGGATAAACTACTATAATAAGATAATCAAGTCAGTACAGCATGTTAAGTTATTTTCTTGAAAATCATAAATGTTGGGAGGAGTCTTCATGAGATTTAAAGTTGCATTGGTTCTTTTACTTTCCTTGTTTTTAGTAGTTTTAATGCCTTCACAATGCTCCCGAGAGAGAGAGAAAAATAATGTAATTTTAAAACAAACAAATTACCTTGTCTATTACAATGAAATAAATAGTGGGAATTTAAATAAAATCTCTCAATATGATATGGCAATAATAGAACCTGCAAATGTAACATCAGAACAGCTATCAGAAATAAAAGAATCGGATACTTTAACTTATGGATACCAATCTATTTTTGAAGTAGAAAATTATAACACTGAAAAAATCAAGTTATTAAATGAAGATGATTACCTCTACCTTGACGGTGTAAAACAATTCAACGAAAAATATCAGTGTTTCTATGGCGATATAAGGTCCTCTAATTATAGGAATGTATTGTTAACTTCTATTGAAAAGAATGTAATTGAAAAAGGATTTGATGGTGTATTTTTTGATACCTTAGATGATATTGAGCATCTTATAGACGAAAGATTTCGTGAGGAACTTTATATTGAGTATATAGAATTTTTCCAACTCTTAAAAAGGAAATACCCTAAACTTTCAATAATTCAAAATAGAGCCTTTGATTTATATGGTCTTGGTTCTGCAAAATATTTAGATGGCTTGATGTTTGAAGATATGGAGCATGAAAAAATACTGACATCAGAATATTATATAAACCTAGTTGAACGTTTAACTAAAACTGCTCATGATAATAAAGTTGTTATTTTAGCCATAGCACATCATGATGCCTTGGAAAATTACGAGCTGGCTAAGAATCTTAATTGGCTTTATTATTTTACTACACCTTCTAATAATTATTTAAAGTTTGAAAAAAGTTCCTACAAGATTATTTTAAAGTGAGAGATATAATAATATAAGCTTTCACTTATATCTGTTCTCAAAATAATCTTTTATAATACTAAAAGTCCCCCAAGCATACATATCTATGCCTGGGGGACTTTTTACTAATATAATTTCTTTACTACTTTTTATATAATTTATATATCAATTTCTAGCAATATTGGCGTATGGTCTTGTCTAGGCCCTGAATCAATCATTTTAGATTTTATAACCTTATCGGCAATTCTATCGCTGACTAACCAGTAATCAATCCTCCAGCCCGAGTTGTTGATCTTACTTGTCTTAGCGCGCTGTGCCCACCAAGTATAGATTCCTTCTACATCACCGTGGATGTGTCTAAAAGTATCTGTAAATCCTTTCTCTAAAAGATTTGTAAAGCCCTCACGTTCTTGGTCAGTAAAGCCTGCTGATCCCCGATTATTGTTAGGATTAGCTAAGTCTATTTCTTCATGGGCTACGTTAAAATCTCCTGTTGCTATAACATATTTATCTTTATCCAAGTTTAAGAGGTATTCTGCGTACTTTACATCCCAAATCTGGCGATCTTCTAAACGATTTAAACCGTCACCTGCATTAGGTGTATAAACTTGTGTCAGGTAAAATTCGTCAAACTCAAGTGTCATAATTCTTCCTTCAAGGTCCATAGTAGATGGCGCACCTATTTCAGGTGAAGAAACTTTTGGTTTTAAGCCTTTTTTATATAAAAACATAGTTCCTGCATAGCCCTTACGAGCAGGTTCTCTTGAGCTATTCCAAACTACTTCATAAGTTGGAAACATCTCTTCTAAAATTTTTATATGTTTTTTAGTAGGCCCGGTGCTTCTTAGTTTTGTTTCCTGAAGAGCTATAATATCTGGATTATATTCTATAATCGTCTTTAGTACCTCTCTAGATAATAAAGCACGAGCTGAGTCAGCTGTCAATGCTGCATTTAGTGAATCAATATTCCATGAAATAAATTTCATTTTTTTCCTCCCTTTAAATTTATTAATCTTTATATATATGTCTTTATAATTACTTATGAACATATACAGTCTACTTCACTATATCAAACTATGACTTGCTTTGCTAAACTTTTAATGAGAATCTGCAATTACAAAAACCTGTAAATCTTTTCTCATGCTTTCTCTCTAGTTTACCCATTTTTCTACTTCAATAATTATATTAATCTTGCTCTTTATTATGATTTTATAATAGTGTAAATAAGTGGTTACTTGACTTATATCAGATATAGCTACCCCTCTCCGGAAAGTAGAGTTTTATTTATTTATGTTTTATCCTGTATTTATAATTATTTCTGAACTATATTTCAATACCTATCTTATTTCGAATCATTTTCTTTACTATTTGGACTTTCTCTATACCCCTCTAACAGTTGATCATTTTCCATAATAAAAGGTTTTGCAGTAGGTTGATTCCAAGATATATCATATTTATTCATCAAGTAATCATTTAATTCAATTCGATTATCAAATTTTATTGCTTGATAAGGAACATGAAATGATAACTTCTCTATGAATAAGAATTTTCCATCCTCAGTTGGAATTAAAACACCCATATGCCCAATAAATAAATATCCTAAATCATCATGAAAGAAAACGGAAATAATAGAACTTTTTTCTTTGTTGGTAAATTCTATCTGTTTATTCTTCCAGTCTTCTTGTACATTTTTCAAGTGAATCGATATATCTGTTGTATCTTCCGCTGGTATCGAAGAAAATAAAGTTTGAAACTTTTCGTGGTCCGCTTGGTTAAATAATTCTTTAGGATTATTCTCTATAGCGTTTTCATCAAAAACTAACCAATCAGAATTTTTTGTATCAATTTTCCCAATTGAAATTGAATCTTTCATTAAATCGTATGTTGTAATTCTGCAATTATAGCCAATAAACAGAGGATTTTTAGCATCCCACATATCCATCATGCTTATCAAATCATATTCAGGTTCAAGACTATCAATAGTAACAAATTCATTCTTTACTAAACTCTTTTCTTCAACAGTACTATTAAAACTATTAACATCTTCAAAGAATGTATCAATGTTTTGAGTTGAAATACCAGCTGATTCCATAGCCTTTCTTACCTCATCTTGACTTGCTATATCTACCAAATTTGAGTATGTCAAACTTTTTTTATACTCTTGCGAATCACTAACAGACTGATTAGTGCACCCTGTTAATATTATCATGAAAACTAAAATCAATGATACAATAATATTTATTTTTTTCATAACTACTTTTACATCTCCTTTTTCTGTAATTCTTACTTATTCATAATAACATGGGTGGGAAAAAATGGTTTACAAATTCGTTACAATACTTTTTATAAAAAAATTCCTTCGGATCTAAGAAAACTTCTTAGATCCGAAAGAATAATTATTTAACTTGACCAAGTTACTATTTTTTTACTTTTGTATTTTAACTACTTTTGTAGCAGAAATTTTATCATGTAATGAGATCCTTTCCTTATTGAAAAATATATATACCAATAGGAAGGGAGTAAAAGATAATGAAAAATATTTTATTACAGTTCTAATTATTATTTGTCGTGAACTTAATGGTTTATCTTTTATAGATATTATTTTAAGTCCCATAATTTTCATACCTATATCACCTTTCAATAAGGTAATAATCATAATATCTATAAGAATCATACTCATTAAAGTTGGCAATATTATTTGAATTATTTCAATTGCGCTCATATATTTATGTCCTAAAACTATTAGGTCTAAAAACACTGCCGGTAGAAATATCAAGTACTTATAAAGCCATAGTATTACTAGTCCTGATTCATCAGTAGCTAATATGAAATAATTTGGAAAGATCAATTTACTAATAGTCCAAACTAATATTAATGCCGGAATTGCAATTATAATTCTATTTAAAGTATGGGCAATCATTCTCCTGCCTATCATTTTATTTCCCTCCTTAGTTAGAATAGGAATAAAATTTTTCTCTATCTTAATTTCTTCGATTTTATACTAAATATTCACCCTCTAGTGAATCTTGATAGGTACATTAGAACCATTGTTAATTCTTTCATTGTTTTTTCAGGAGTTATTTTATCCATTTTAGAATCCTACTTTAATATAATTTCTTAAAACACTATTTAACATATTTTAGTTCTATATCATCATTTTATTTGAAATTTTGCTAGCATTCCAGCCAAGACTCTTTGCCCATGCACGAGCACTAGATACTTCTTCCTTATCTTCTCCTTCATAGATTATGCCTAAGAAATCTGCAAATCCACTTAATCCACCAACATCATCAAGCACAGATATTCCTACTTTATTAATACAAACTGGCTTATGCTTCTCTAAGACTTCCTCTTCTGCCTCTTCCAATTCATATTCATCAATCATATTTTGTTTTAGCAAATCTTCACAATCCTTGTACTTGGTTATTTTAATTATCCAATTATCTCCAAAGTCATAATTATAAATAAGTTCTTTGGTTACAGGAAATAATTCTTCTGAATTAATATCTTCGTCTTGAGCTGCAATAACTTTATTTAGCTCTAATCTTTCTAACAAACTTTCAGTGCCTCCATCTATAATAATGGATGTATTCATCTCTTCAAGGGTCAAATCAATTAAGGGTGACTTTTTTATTATCCTTATTTCAGCATTTTTATCTTGCTCTTTTCTCTTCATATACTCACTCAAAGATTCCCGGACTTCTAACATCTTGAAATGTTCCAAAAATTCCTGTATATCTTTCCTTGCTATTTCTGGATGCTCCATAGTTCCACCATATATATAAGGACCTATATATTTCTTTTTAAGCCAAACTTTGAAACTTCCTCTCTCATAATCATCGTCCCAGAAAACATCATCTTCTGCTTCAGATGGAGGTTGAAATATAATCCCTACTAAATCAGCCCAGCCTTTAACAGTAGCTCCTGTTAGCTCATTATATATTTGTTCTGGTAAATAAAAACTACGTAAGTGTGAGTTCTGCCAACCAAATAATTTTTGTATTGTATAATGAAGATTGTGAAGTGGCATATCTGAAGGTATTAAAATATCCCTAGTTATTGAATCTCCACTAATAGATTCACCATATCTTCTAAGCATCCTCTTCTGATAATCTGATAGATGATCATCTTTTAATTCGAAATGAAGACGCACAGGAGTGATTTCATTTTTTATTGAAGCTATATTATTTTTCATCTTCTACTCCTTTCTATTGTCAGTTAATTATCCCACTCCTTCATTGTCATAGGTGTTTTCCCTCTAGCCATATCGTCTGCATGATCAAGAAACATAGTAACTATAGGGTTTAAATCTATTATCTCTTCCTCATATAAATAATTCTTAGAAGTATTTATATCTCCTTTACTGACTATTGCTCCTTTGAAAGAGGTTAAACCCATATTATCTTTATAGTTATCTACCCTTCTTGAAATTAATTCTGTTGCAGTTTGTCCTGTAACTGCATATAGGAATTTATTTTGGACTGTTGCAAAAAAATTCTTTGTACCTTCCATAGCAGAATTGTAATATACAGACAAACTATAGATATCCTTAATTTTCCGATAAAATCTTTTTTCCAATGCCCTAATATCACCTATTCTTTCTAATAATTCATCAAAGTAGTCATCACCAATTTTTTTAGGATTTTTTAACCTTTCATCATTCATTACGAATCCTTTTTGCATATACTCTTTAAGAACTTTGCTTGTCCATTTACGAAACTGAGCTCCAACATTAGAGCGAACCCTATAACCTATAGCTAAGATCATATCAAGATTATAGAATTTTGTACTTTTGGCAACCTCACGACCATCATCATTTTGAACTAGTAAGTAATTCTTACTAGTTGAATCTTCTTCTAGTTCTCCCTCTTCATATATCTTTTTTATATGCATAGTAATATTTTGAGGTGATGTACCATAAAATTGTGCTATGTTAATACTACTAAGCCATATAGTCTCTTCTTCCATATAGACATCAATTTTAGTTTCTCCCTTTTCGGTTTGATAAATAAGAATTTCTCCTTTTTGATTTATACCCAATTATATCCTCCTTTCAACTTTTCCAATTCAACTATATTCATGAAAAGTGAACTACCCTCCACTTAGAGAAGTAGGGGCTTCCTAGTCAATAGCACCAACGTGCCAAGTTTACCTAGGCTAATAAGGTTGTACAAACCTCTCTAATCAATATATCTTTTATTATATTGCTAGTTTATATCACAAATTTGTATAGCTTCTTCTCTTGTCATCTGTTGAGATTTTAGCACTTAATATTCCCCCAATATTCTTTTCTTAGTTGCGCACTTTAATACAAATGTTTATCTACAATAAATAATTCACCTACCATAATATCAATCAAATTTAATCATTTACTTTTGAAATATCTCTAATTATACAATATCATCTGTCAAATGCCCTATTTTAAAAGGTCAAAAAACGGCGTTTTTCCACCGATTTTTGACCCTTTCTTGGTCCTTCAACCACTATATGTTGTTGTTAATAGGTCTTATTTGTCCTCCAAACCACAATACGTCATCAGAATTGCTGTCTCAGCAGTCGCTTTCTTGCCAGTCTACCTATGGTCTCTTGGGAAAGCTTTGCACAGGACATACATCTAATTCTTCAGTCGTTTCACTCCTTCACAAGCAGTGTTACGACTTCAACGTGCGGAGTTCTTGGAAACATATCCATTATTTTCAGCTTTTTAAGCGTGTATCCTCTTTCCTTGAATACTTTTAAATCTCTTACCAGTGTTACAGGATTGCAAGAAACATAGACAAATCTATCCGGATTAAAATCTATTATTTTATCTATTGCCTTAGGATGAATCCCGTCTCTTGGAGGATCTATTATTATCAAATCGGGTTTTTTGTCTATCTTGTCAATTGCTTTAAGAACATCCTCTGCAATAAATTCTATATTCTCTAGATTATTCAACTTCATATTTTCCCTTGCCTTAACTACAGCTTCTTCTACTATCTCTATTCCTATAACTTCTTTTGCTATGGGAGAGATTATCTGTGCTATTGTTCCGGTTCCTGAGTAAAGGTCAAAAACTATATCCTTCTTTTCATCTCCTACAAATTCTCTTACTATAGAATAGAGTTTCTCCGCTCCCCAAGTATTGGTTTGGAAAAATGAAAATGGTGATATGTTAAATTTAAGTCCTAATATCTCTTCTATTATATAGTCTCTACCATATAGCAGGTCAAGCTTGTCTGCACTTACAGTATCCCCAAGCCCGTCATTTATAGTATGGAGAATTCCACTTATATCTCCTTGTAAATCCTTTATAGCTAATAACTCCCTTACAAACTCTTCACTCTTTAAAGTGTCCTGGCTGCTTGTTACCAGGTTAACTAAGATTTCCCCGGTTGTTAGAGCCTTTCTTACCACACAGTGCCTTAAAAACCCTTTATGAGCTCTCTTGTTATAAAAAGAACTCTCTATCTTTCTAAAATATTTCATTACGGTTTTTCTAACCTTAGTAAAATCTTCATCTACAAGGTCACATCCATCAGTATCTACTATCTCATAAAATCTCCCTTTTTTATGAAGCCCTAGAACTATGGGACCGCCCTTAAATTCATCCCCAAATGTATATTCCATCTTATTTCTATAGGCAAACTCTCGAGGACTCCTTTCTATTCCCAAAAATTCAAATCCTTCTATCTCATGTTTTTTAAATAAATTTAAGATTTGTTCTTCTTTAAGTTCCAACTCATCTTCATAAAGAAGTGTTCCATATGGACAAGGTCCCAAATCATGCTCTCCATATTTTCCAAGATTTTTCTCAAGAGAAGAGTTCGTTACTACTTCCATAAGTTTTCCCTCTATATATCCTTCTTTTTTCTTTTTTAGCCTCACATTAACAACTTGTCCTTTTATACCACCTTTAAATATTACCTTTTGATCATTATACTCTCCTACTGATTTATTAGGAAATATACTCTCATTTATTTTAATCTCAACTATTTTAGCTTTTTTAGCCATTTTATCTTCACTCCTATTCAGAATTATTATATCATTGTATGGCTTTAAAATTAAACTTTTTTTAATATACTAACTATATTATCTTTTAAGCGTGAATTAAGGCATAAAAAAATGCAAATTATTACAAATAATTTACATTATTATAATAATTACCCACTTTTTGTAAATTTATTCATTTTTTTAATCAGACCATAACCCTTGCTATGACAAGCATAAGGCAATACCATAAAAAGAATTTTGCAAATAATTACAAATAAGTTACAAAAACCCTTTCTTTTTTAACCGCTTTGTATTATACTATAGAAAGAAGATACAGAAAGAGAGAAAACACTTATAGCTTCAAAGGAGGAGTTAATTTGCTAATCAAAAAGAAAACTATTAAAAATACTATAGTAGCATGTACACTGGCAGGAATAATAACTTTAGGGGGTACAGCTTCACAAGCAGCACTCGGAGACAGAGCTTTATACCAAGGAGTTAACCATCCAGATGTAAAAGAATTACAGCAAGAACTAAGAAAAGGAAAATTTTTCAATCATAAAAATAATACTACATATTTTGGAAATATAACAAAGCAAGCTGTTAAAAGATTCCAAAAAGCTAACGGACTTAAAGCAGACGGATCTTTTGGTCCAGCTTCTGCTAGAGTTCTAAAAGGAAAAACAAATACTCAAGCTAAACCACCAGTTTCAAATAATTCTTCTGTATTGTCTTACAGCAGAGCTTTAAGACGTGGGGCAAAAGGAAATGATGTAAGAGATCTTCAATTAGCACTTAAAAAATTAGGTCACTATAATGGATCAGTAGATGCATCATTCGGACCTGGCACTTCAGACGCTGTAAAGAGTTTCCAAAGAGCTCAAGGTTTACCAGTAAATGGTAACATAGCATCATCCACAGTTAGAATTATCAATGAAGTTCTTACAGGTAAAATAGCAGCTGGAAAACCAACTCCTGCAACACCTAACAGAAATGATTCTGGTAAGAGTACTACAATAAACATAATCAATACTGCTAAGAAGTTTATAGGCGGGAGATATGTATATGGCGGATCAAGTCCATCAGGATTTGACTGTTCAGGATTTACTCAGTATGTATATAGTCAAATGGGAATAAACATTCCTCGTGCTACAGGATCTCAAGCAAGTGCTGGAACAAGAGTATCTAAATCAGACCTTGAGCCAGGAGATTTACTAATATTCAGCAACACATACAAAGCAGGCCCAAGCCATGCTGGAGTATATTTAGGAAACGGACAATTTATTCACGCAGCTAACCCTAGTAAGGGTATAAGACTTGACAGTATAAACTCAGGATACTACAATGGCAAGTTCTCTTATGGAAGAAGAGTTTACTAAAATTTAAAAAATATATAAAACCAAACAGATTAAATTCTGTTTGGTTTTTCTTTTGTAAAATTTCAAACTCTTATATAATAAAAATGATATAGGAATAGTAGTAAACTCTACTATTCCTATATCATTTATAGTGTACTTAACTTAAAATCCTTAGCTTTTCATGTTTTTGGTTAATTTATACTTATACAACCTATATTATTATGAGGCTTTACCTTCCTCAAATTGACTATTATAGAGATCTGCGTAGAACTCACCTTTTTCCATAAGATAGTCATGACTTCCTTGTTCAACTATATCTCCGTCAACCATAACAAATATTATATCTGCGTTTCTTATAGTCGAGAGTCTATGGGCTATTATAAAACTAGTTCTATCGCTCATCAAGTTTTCCATAGCCTTTTGTATCAAGACTTCGGTTCTTGTATCTACTGAAGATGTAGCTTCATCTAGAATCAATATCCTTGGATCACTTAATATCGCTCTTGCTATTGTAAGAAGTTGTTTTTGTCCTTGAGAGACGTTATTTCCTTCTTCATTTATTAGCATATTATATCCATCTGGAAGGGTGTGAATAAATCTGTCCGCATGAGCTGCCTTTGCTGCCTCTTTAACTTCTTGATCTGTAGCGTCCAGCCTGCCATACCTTATATTATCCATTATAGTTCCGTTAAACAACCAAGTATCTTGCAAAACCATACCAAAGTTTTCTCTTAATCCTTCTCTTGAAAACTCTTTTATATCGTGTCCGTCTATTGAAATACTGCCTCCATTAAGTTCATAAAACCTCATAAGCAATTTTACTATTGTAGTTTTACCCGCTCCTGTAGGCCCTACTATTGCTATCTTTTGTCCTGGTTTTACATGGGCTGTAAAATCATTTACTATAATCTTATCTTTATCATAACCAAATCTTACATGATCAAAATCTACTCTACCTTCAACTTCTTCAAGCTTTAAGGGGCTTGTTGATTCAACTACTTGTTCATCTTCTTCTAGAAAATCAAAGACTCTCTCTGAAGCTGCAACTGTTGTCTGCAGAACGTTTGATATTTGGGAAACTTGTCTTATTGGCTGCATAAAGTTTCTTATATACTGTATAAATGCAGTTATATCTCCAACTTTTATAGTTCCTTGTATAACAAACCATCCTCCTAGAATAGAAACTGCAACATAACCCAGGTTTCCTATAAATGTCATTATAGGCATCATAAGTCCTGAGAGAAACTGTGATTTCCAAGCTGAGTTATAAAGTTCTCCGTTGATATTTCTAAAGACACCAACTGATTCTTCTTCAGCATTAAAAGCTTTCATAATCTCATGACCAGAGTATACTTCTTCTATATGACCGTTTACCTCACCGAGAGATTCTTGTTGTTGCTTAAAATACTTCTGAGATTTCTTAACTACTCCAACTACAAATAAAAGAGAAACTGGAAGTATCAGCAGTGCTATTAAAGTCATCTGCCATGATATTGAAAACATCATTATAAGAACACCTATCAATGTAGTAAATGAAGTTATAATCTGGCTTAAACTTTGGTTTAAACTCTCACTTATTCTATCGACATCATTGGTAACTCTTGATAAAACGTCTCCGTGAGATACCTTATCAAAATAACTTAAGGGAAGTTTGTTAATTTTTTTAGCTATAGCATCTCTTAAGTTATAAGATACCTTTTGAGCCACTCCTGTTACTATAAAACCTTGTATAAAGGCAAATATAGCTGACGCCGCATATAGGGCTAAAAGAGTCAGAATTATTTTCTTTATAGCATCAAAATCTATTCCTCCCCCTGCAACTCCGCTTACCTTTTCTATCAAGCCTTCAAAGATAATATTAACTGCCCCTGCCAAAACCTTAGGACCGATGATTGAAAAGACTGTACTCGCTATAGCAAATATAAAAACAAAGAGAAATTTAACTCTAAAAGGTTTTAGATAAGCTAAAAGCTTCCTAATTGTACCTCTAAAATCTTCCGCCTTTTCAGGAGGAGGACCAATATTCCCTCTGCCTCCAGGCCCTCTTACTGGTGCATCTTGGTTAACTGTTTTTTCGTTATTTATATTTTCATCTTTTAATTTATCGTCTTTCATTTCGCTAACTCCTCCTCTGACAATTGGGATAGAGCAATTTGTTTATAAACATCTGAGTCTTTTAAGAGTTCTCTATGACTTCCCATTCCAACTATCTCACCTTCATCTAAGACTATAATCTTATCTGCATCTTTAATAGTATTTATTCTTTGAGCTACTATTAAAAGTGTACTTGTTTTAAGTCTCTCCTCCAGAGCAGTTCTAAGGCTTGCATCTGTTTTAAAGTCAAGTGCTGAAAAACTGTCATCAAAAATTATTATCTCTGGTTTTTTAGCTATGGTTCTGGCTATTGAAAGTCTCTGTTTCTGACCGCCTGAAACATTTGATCCACTTTGAGATATTCTTGTATCTATTCCATCTTCTTTTTGGTCTACAAATTCTTTGGATTTAGAAGTGTCTATAGCTTCTAAAACTTCTTCTCTATCTAAATCTTTATTTTTACCATATTTTATATTGCTCTCTATAGTTCCTGTAAAAAGTGTACTGGTTTGTGGAGTATAGCCTATTCTCTCTCTTAGATCATGGAGGTCTAGTTCTCTTACATCTACTCCATCAACCAAGATACTGCCTTCTGTTACGTCATAAAACCTAGGTATCAGATTTATTAGAGTAGATTTACCACTTCCTGTACTTCCTATAAAGGCAACTGTTTCTCCCTGCTTTGCTGTAAAGTTTATATCGCATAAAACAGGCGACTCGGCACCTGGATATTTAAAGGTTACATCCTTAAATTCTACAAGACCCTTTACTCCTTCTTGAATTTTCTTAGGTGAAGAAGGATTTTTTATTGTTACTTCAGTGTTCAGTATGTCCATTACTCTTCCAGCCGATACTGATGCACGAGGTAGGATAACAGAAACCATTGATAACATTAGGAAGGACATGATAATCTGCATTGCATACTGCATAAATGCCATCATATCTCCAACTTGTATGTTTGATTTATTTATCTCTTTTGCTCCTATCCATACTATAAGAAGAATTACTCCGTTCATTATAATAGTCATAGCTGGCATAAGAGTTATCATTATTCTAGATACAAATAGATTTGTATCCGTTAAATCGGTATTTGCCTTGTCAAATTTCTCTTCTTCGTACCCTTTAGTATTAAAAGCTCTTATAACTAGCATACCAGTTAAAGACTCTCTCATCACCAGGTTAACTCTGTCTACCAGTGTCTGTATAATCTTAAACTTTGGTATCGCTACGCTGAAAACAACAATTAAGAGTATTAGAATTCCAACAACTCCAAGTCCTACTATCCAGGCCATAGAAGCATTTGTTCTAAGAGCTCTTATAACTCCACCAACTCCAAGTATAGGCGCAAAAAATACCATTCTAAGGAGCATAACTGTAAATTGTTGAATTTGCTGAATATCATTTGTACTTCTTGTTATTAAAGAAGCAGTTGAAAACGTGTCAAATTCACTATTAGAAAACTGGGCTACTTTTGTAAACACCTTGTCTCTTAAGTTCTTGGCAAGTCCCGCTGCAACTCTTGAAGATAGAAATCCTACCAGTATAGCAGCTAGCATCCCTGCAAAAGCTATAAGAAGCATAAATCCACCAATTCTCATAATATAATCAGTTTGGGTCTTCTCAATACTTATACCTACTTGTTTGTATTCATCCCTTATAAAAACCATAGCTGATTGTTTTATAAGTTCTTTTGGAAGTTCTCCAAAGCCCTCCTGTATCTGAGCCTTCATCATATCAATCTGCTCAGGGGGAAGATTTGCAATCGCTGTAAAAGGATCAACTCCCTCTGGTAAATCAGGAAGAGGAACTTCACCGCTCTTTATTGCATTTACTGCTAGAAGTGATCTAGATAGAAAATTATCCATCTCTCTTATAACTTCTTCATCCTTTTCTTCTAATATATAAAGTGGCTGATCTTTTAATAGATCATATTTTTTTTGAAATTTTTTATATTCTTTTTCGCTTAAATCTCCCTTGCTTATAAGTTTATAACTAGAATCCAAGGTTGCTATTTCCCTATCATCAAGAAATAATTTTACTCTTTCCATCTGGCTTTCTCTTATAACTTCCGGAACGGCATCTTCTATACCATTTTGCTGTATACCCGTATCAACTATTTTTGACATATAATCCGGTAAGGCTAATTCTGCCATAGCCTGGCCAAATAATAAGGCAAATATTAAGATAATAAGCAGCGTAAAGGGTTTAAACTCTTTAAACATTTTTAACATTATTCCACCTCGTTCTTATTCTAATTTTTCTTTTAGATTGTTACCCATTTTTTTAAGAAGTAATTTCATAGTGTCTTTTTCCTCTGGAGAAAAACCATAGAAACATTCTTCTGATAGCGCTTTAATAGATTTCTTTGCTTTTTCAGCTACTTCTCTTCCTTCATCAGTAAGATAAACTCTAGAAACTCTTTGATCCTCTTGATCTTTTCTTCTAATTAATATTCCAGACTTTTCCATCCTCTTGAGCATTACATTTATAGTCGAAGGTGCTGTTTTTAAAATATCAGCTATCTCTCTTTGACTTAAACCATCCTTGTTTTCCAATAAAAAAAGTAGTGGAGGTTGTCCATGATATATACCTATTTTACTTAAGAGTATATGTGTACGATGATAATGCATTCTAGATGCATTTAAAAATGTAAAATATAAAGAATCTTTGCTGATCATATTTTCACTTCCTTAAATATATTACTTAGCTAACTAAGCTTAGTCGGCTAAGTATTAATGTATAATACAATGAATATCCATCATTGTCAACACTTATTTGTTAGTCGACTAAGTAATAAAAAAATACAGCTCTCTTTATATTTTCTTTATAAATCCACTACAGATACATATCCTCTTCACATGTGTATACCTCTTAGAACTTAAGACTAGCAAGCTAATTAAATTTTAAGTTAAGTAGCCTCCTGTCGCCTTACACTTTTAAAGAAAAGAAACTAGAGAGTTTTGGTCTTAAAGCTTCCAAAACTCCTTTAGTTTCTCTTTAAGTTCTGTATTATTCTTCACACTTTCACTGCCAGACCATTCTTCTGGAAATAATCTTTTATACTTATTTGTTCCAAATCTATCATCGATAAGAAGAATAGCTCCTCTATCTCCTTCAGTTCTTATAACTCTTCCAGCTGCCTGAAGCACCTTGTTTATTCCCGGATAAGTATAGGCATAATCAAAGCCGCTCCGGCTTGTTTCATTGAAGTAGTCTCTTATTGTGTCCCTTTCAAAACTTATCCCCGGTAAGCCCACACTTACAATTATAGCTCCTATAAGCTTATCTCCTACCAGATCTATTCCTTCTGAAAACATGCCTCCTAGAACTCCAAATGCGACTAGATCTTTTTCTTTGGCAAATCTCTCTAAAAACTCTTCTCTCATCCCTTCACTCATATTATCTTCTTGCATAGAAATATTAAGCCCATCATACTCTATTTTTTCATACACTTTCCGCATGTAGATGTAGGAAGGAAAGAAAACAAAGTAATTTCCACGTCTTTGCTCTACAAAGTTTTTTATCATTTCTACTATCTCCCCATAGCTATTTTCACGATCTCGATACCTAGTTGAGATATTATCTCTAATAAGGAGTTTTAAGTTTTTTCTTGGAAAAGGTGAAGCCAATCTCATATGGTAGTCTTTTTCTCTTCCTCCCAATAAGTTCTTATAATAATCTATCGGGGTTAATGTTGCAGAGAAAAATATACTTGCAGATCCTCTTTTCATAGCTTCTTTTAATAAAGAAGAAGGATTAACACAAAAAAGCTTTAGAATAACTCCTTCTTCCCCTATATTTACTTCCATCACATAGTTTTCATCAAAGAGCTCTGATATCTTTAAATATTTTACTATATCAAAGTATACTTCTATTACCTGCTCATAATCCTCATTATCCTTTTCTTCAATAAGCCAAGGTTCAAGGTTAGTTAGCAGACTCTTTAGGGGAAAATAAAACTCAGTAAATTCTTCTTTAGATTTAAAATTGTTTACAATATTATGTTCTTTTATTAAGCTATTAAACAATCCATTGATTTTGTTAATTTTTTTATGCACTGACGGATAGCTCCCCCTAAAAACATCTTTTAGTGCTTTAAATTTTTCATAGTTTAGAGAAGCTGAAAACATCTCTCTAGATCTGTCGATAAGATTGTGGGCTTCATCTATCAAAAACACATAATTATAATTTATATCTTCAAAAAATCTCTTTAAATATACCTGGGGATCAAAAACATAATTGTAATCGCAGATTATTATATCCATCCACAGGCTGATGTCCAGTGAGAATTCAAAAGGACACACTCTATGTTTTAGGGCATATTCTTTTACCTTCTCCCTGTCTATAAGATCTTCCTTTGAAAATATATCCATTATAGCTTCATTTACTCGGTCAAAATGACCTTTAGCAAACTCACAATCCCGCGGATTACACTTTACTTCATCATTTAAACAAACTTTATCTTTAGCAGTTATTACTATAGCTTTAGCTTTTAATCCATTCTTGATTAAAAGTTCCATAGACTTTAGAGGTGCTTCTCTTGTTATAGTCTTAGCCGTTAAGTAAAATATTCTTTTAACTGCACCCTCTTTCATGGCTTTTATAGCTGGAAAAATCGTAGACATAGTTTTTCCAATCCCGGTTGGTGCTTTGGCAAATAGATTTTTTCGCTCTTTTATGCTCTTATAAACTGAAACAGCAAGTTCTCTTTGACCATTTCTATATTCACTAAAAGGAAAGCTACTAGACTCTATAGAAGAATCTCTTATATCTTCCCATCCAAAACTAAGCTCCGCCCAGTCTATATATTTTTTCATTATGTCACTGAAGAATTCTTCTAATCTTTCAAGGGTGAACTCTTCTTTAAATCTTTTAACCTCTTCTGTTTCTATATGAAAATATGTAACTTGAAGGTCTATTTCTTTTAAAGAATTTTGAAGGCAGTAAATAAGCCCATAGACCTTAGCCTGAGCCCAGTGGAGGGGATTGTAATCTATCTCTATAAGATTTAAATCACGGATTGTGCTCTTTATCTCATCTATTAGGGCCTCATCGCCTAGATGATATACTCCGTCCGCCCTGCCTTCTATTTCAAATGAATACTCCCCATAGTCAAATATATGTTTTAAACTGACTTCAGCTCTATAGTTTTCGCCATAAGTTTTCTGAACCTTTTGATGGGCCAGAGTTCCTTCTACTGCTCGAGTATTGGATTTAAAGCTGTTATCTATATCGCCGCTTCGTAAGACAAATTCTATTAAATTTCTAACCGATATTCTTATATTTTTATTCATCATTTTCCTCCAATATTATTATACCAAATTACCAAAGTTCTTGTTAGATTTATAATTTTTTAACCCATGTTTTTTATGCCTATTTTGAGCCATTTGTAATGATATTAACTTTATGATATGATTATTAGGTACTAATTTTATAAAGATTTTAATTAAATATTGTAAGAGCTCAATTCTTTTTAAGAAGCGGGGGAACCATTATCTTGGGGTGAATCATTTTGAAGAACAGCCCTTTGTTCTAATCCATCAGCTAACCTCGTAGGCTAAAAGGGGAGTATATCATTTAAATTGTTAACTATGGTGCTCCATAGTTTTTTTATGCAGTTTTTTAAGTACAATGATTATTTCTTAGTTTTTATGTTTAATCTTTTATGGTTGATGGAGTAATCGATTAAAACAAAAAAGGAGGAAAAATAATTTGAAAAAAGTATTAAGTATTTTGATGGCAATTTTAATCCTATCTTCTAGTCTTACTGGAAATGTATCTTTTGCAGAAGATAAGGAAATAGTATTTGCTGATGCAGGATGGGATAGTATAAAACTTCATAATGAGATAGCTGGTACAATTATTAAGGCACTTTATGGTTATTCTTATACTCAAGTTCCAGGTTCAACTGCTGTTATGCACGAAGGTGTAATAAAAGGCGAAATTGATGTTCATATGGAAGAATGGACTGATAATATATCTAGTTATGAAATAGATTTACAAGAAGGAAAATTTAAAGAACTAGGTGTAAACTTTGATGATAACTACCAAGGTATCTATGTTCCAAGATATGTCATAGAAGGAGATGCCGAAAGAGGAATAGAAGCAATGGCACCTGATTTAAAAAATGTTTGGGACTTAAAAAAATATCCTGAAATTTTTAAAGATCAAGAAAATCCTGACATGGGTAGAATGTATGGAGCTATACCAGGGTGGGAAGTAGATAAAATAATGAATAATAAATATATGCACTACGGATTAGATGAGAACTTTATGTACTTTAGACCAGGTTCAGAAGCAGCCCTTACCGCTGCAATAACTTCAGCTTACGAAAAAGGTGAAGCCATAGCTGCTTATTATTGGGAACCAACTTGGTTGCTTGGACTCTACGATATGGTTCTTTTAGAAGATGAACCTTATGATGAAGCAACTTATAAAGAAGGAAAGACAGCACTTCCAGCTGTTAGAGTAACTACAGCTGTAAGCAATAAGTTTTATGAAAATGAAGAAAATAAAGAAGTTATAGAATTTATAGGAAAATATAAAACATCAAGCGCTCTTACATCTAAAGGTCTTGCTCACATGCAGGAAACTGGAGATAATTATGAAAAAACAGCAAAATGGTTTTTACTTGAACATGATGAACTCCTAGATGAATGGTTAAGCCCAGAAGATGCAAAAGAAATGAGAAGTTTTTTAAATGAAGAGCAGTCTGTAAAAAAAGGTAATATTCTTTATGACTTTCCCTTTGTAATTCCAGTTAATTTAGAGGGAATAGACAATTCCGTAAGAGACTTCAGTGTTAAATATGATGCCTTCTTCGAAGTTATTAGAAAAGGCCTTACACTCCTGGTAACTTCAATCCAATCAGTCCTTGACTTTATACCATGGTTTGTACTTCTTATAGCCGTTTTCTTTGCTGGTTGGAAGGTTACGGGCAAGTTATTTAATGGTATCCTTTATTCAGGTCTTTTATTTCTGATTGGAATGGTAGGCTATTGGGAACTTATGAATGAAACCTTAGCTATTATCTTAGCTTCAGTATTTATATCACTCTTGATCGGTTTTCCAATTGGAATACTCCTTTCTACAAGTGATAGAGCTAATAGTATTATGAGACCAATACTTGATACTATGCAGACTATGCCAGTATTTGTCTACCTTATACCAGCACTACTATTCTTTGGTCTTGGTAAGGCACCTGCTGTAATAGCTACTACTATTTATGCCGTAGTTCCTATTATAAAGCTTACAAATCTTGGTATAAGACAAATTGACTCAGAAATTGTAGAAGCTTCACAGTCATTTGGCTCTACTCCTTTTCAATCATTAGTAAAGGTACAAATTCCTCAAGCTCTGCCAACTATAATGACTGGTGTAAACCAAACACTTATGATGGCAATATCCATGGTTGTAACTACCTCTATGATAGGTGCAACGGGTCTTGGTATGGAAGTTTTACTTGGAGTTAATAGGGTTGAAATAGGAAGAGGACTTCTATCAGGTACAGCAGTTGTAATAATAGCCGTAGTGCTAGATCGAATAACTCAAGGACTTGTTACTAAAAGTGAGGTGAAGACAGATGGAGAATAATATAAATGAAGAAATAAAAGAAGATATAATGCAGGAGAATTTTGATGATGATCCAGAAAACAGAGAAACTCTTCTAGAGGTAAAAAATTTATCAAAGCTTTATGGAAATGAAAAGAAAGAAGCTATAAAACTTAAAAAATCTGGTCTTACGAAAGATGAGGTTTATGCGAAAACTAAGACTACTATAGCACTTTGGGATGTTTCTCTAGAAGTTAAAAAGAAGGAAATCCTTGTAATAATAGGTCTTTCAGGCTCTGGTAAATCTACCTTAGTTAGATGTTTTAATATGCTCAATAAACCAACTTCTGGAAATATTTTTTATGAAGGAAATGATATAAGCAAATACAATAAAAAAGATCTTATGGAATATAGAAGAAGCAAAATCTCTATGGTCTTTCAAAGTTTTGGACTTATGAGCCATAGAGATGTTATGGGCAATGTAGAGTATGGTCTTGAGGTTAAAGGTATGGGGAAGGAAGAACGTCATAAGAAAGCTATGGATATGATTTCCATGGTTGGCCTTGATGGGGTTGAAAACGAGCCTATCAATAACCTCTCTGGCGGAATGAAACAAAGGGTTGGTATTGCAAGAGCGCTTGCAAATGATCCTGAAATACTTCTTATGGATGAGCCATTTTCAGCTCTAGATCCCTTAGTTAGAAAGGATATGCAGTTTGAGCTTCTGACCATACAAAGAAAACTCGATAAAACTATAATATTTATTACTCATGATATAGATGAGGCATTTAAACTAGGAGATCGGGTTGCCATAATGAAAGATGGAGAACTGATTCAAGTAGATACTCCGGAGAGAATGACTTCACATCCTAAAACTGAGTATGTAAAAAGATTTATAGATAGTGCAGATAAAACACAAGTTATATCAGTAAGAAGTGTAATGATAACTCCTAATAGCTTGGTAAGACTTAGAGATAACCCTACTCTTGCTATAAAAGAGATGAGGCGAAACGGAGTTTCAAGTGCCTATGTAATCGCTGATAAAACTAAGTTTCAAGGCGTTATAACCCTTGATGATTGTTTAAGAGCTCAAAGAGAAGGACTTGATCTTAAAGATATATTGATTCGAGATATAAAAACAACTCATCCCGATGCTATGTTAACAGATATAATAACAGATGCAACAGAAGCAAGGTTCCCTCTTGCAGTTGTTGATGATCGAAACAACCTTAACGGCATAGTTTCAAAAGTGCATGTACTTTCATCCATGTAGAACAACTTATATATTTTATAGTATAATATAGACGACAAATATAAATGAAAAAAAGGTAGAACATTTCCATGTTCTACCTTTTTTATTTGTCTCAGACAATAAAATCGAGATCCTTCGACTATCGCTCAGGATGACAAAAAGAATTCTTTACTTTATTCTTATATTACTAATTCTTATATACTTATATACTTATTTTCTAGTGCCTATATACTTACTTTCTAATACCTATATTCTTATTTTTGATGCTTATAAGCTTATAAGCTTATTTTCTAATACTTATATACTTATATCCCTATTTTTTAATACCTATATACTTATTTCTAATACTTATATACTTATATCCATATTTTTTAATACCTATATACTTATTTCTAATGCTTATATCCTTATATCCTTATATCCTTATATCCTTATCTACTTATTTTTGATGCTATACGCTTAGTTTATTATATTCTTTTATTTGTATATTGCTTTATTTTTTATTCCTATATTTTTATATTTTTTCCCTATCTTTTAAATAATTTAAATTAGATTGAACAAGGTGAATATCCACAGTCTTGACATTCAGCGCATCCTCCTGAGTGGTTTAAATGTCCTCCGCACATTGGACATGTATCTGGATCAAGTAGCAATTGTTCTTCTGCTAGCTGATTTATCTCACTTTGAAGCTCATCTATTTTATCAAGTTTACTTTTCTCATTTTTATCTGTTATCAAGATACCAGATCTTGCGCATCCATCTCTATAAATAGTTATTCCTTTTATTCCTTCTTCCCATGCAAACATATATAGTCCTTCTACATCTTCAACAGTAAATTCATTTGGCACATTTACAGTTGATGAAATACTTGCGTCTATATATTCCTGCCATACAGATTGTACATGGATTCTATCTCTATAGTGTAGATTAGATGTTGTAGTAAAGAAATCTGGTAGGTCTTCTTCTTTAGCTATATTATTTAAATCCATATAGTCTTTTACAATAGGAGTAAATACCTTGTAATAAGTGTCTTCATTGTGTAGAGATTCTGATTTTCTAGTGTATGACACTTGGAATATCGGCTCTAACCCATTAGAACAGCCTATAAGAGTAGATATGCTTCCTGTTGGTGGAATAGTTAGTAATTGACTATTACGAAGACCATGCTCTTTTATAAGCTCTAAAACGTCATTATCTGCATTTGCCTTTAAAAATGGTGAAGCTAACACTTTTTCCGCCCTATAGTTTGGAAATGGTCCGTCAATCTTAGCCATCATAGCAGATTGTCTAAGAGCCTCATTTATAAAAGTTTTACCAATTTGGTGGATAAGGCTAAGTGATTCTTCACTACCATATCTTATTCCAAGTTTTATAAATGCATCAGCTGCTCCCATTATTCCAAGACCTATCTGTCTTAGTTTTTCACTCATTTCTCTTTGCTGAGGAAGTGGGTGAAGCAACATATTTTCATCTAATATCTCATTTAGATATATAACACCATTTTTTACCATCTCTTCAAATTTCTCAAATTCAAATCTAGCATATTTAGTAAAGGGATCTTTTACAAATTCACTCAAGTTTATAGAAGCAAGATTACAACTTCCAAACGCTGGAAGAGTTTCTTCCGCACATGGATTAACTCCAGCAAATTCAAATTCATCATCTTCACTCATCAAGTGCCATGAATCTATTCTATTTTTGTAAAGAATTCCAGGTTCTGCCATATTCCAGTTGTTTTTAGCTAGGATTCTAAACAATCTTTTAGCATCTACCATTTTGCTTATTTCTTCGCCCGTAGCCTCTACTTTAAAGTATAATTCATATTCTTCATCGTTTTTAACAGCTTGCATAAACTTATCATCTATATTAACAGATATATTTGCAAAGTTTACCTTGTCAAGATCGTTTTTAACATTTATAAAATCTTCTATATCAGGATGGTTACAGTCAAGGTTAAGCATAAGTGCTCCTCTTCTTCCTCTCATACCTATAAGACCTGTAACAAGTGAGTAAAGGTCCATAAAACTTACAGCACCAGTAGTTGTAGCCGCTGCATTGTTTACCTTAGCTCCCTTGGGTCTAAGCTTAGAAAGAGTAAGTCCGCATCCTCCTCCGTAGGAGTAAGTTCTAGCTAGATATTTAGCAGTATCAAATATAGACTCTATATTATCCTCTACCTTTGGCATTACATAACAGTTTGAAAGTGTAATCTTTCTACCAACTTTATCTAGTCCTCTTCCTGCTAGAATTCTTCCAGCTGGCATAAATTTTTTATCTTTTATAGCTTTTTTAACTGGAGAATTTCCTCCGCTTACTCTATCAAGAAACTCATCAAAACTTTCAGTGCTGTATCTATATTTTTTCTCATAAATATCTCTTTGAAGGTCGCTCATATCCCAGCCTTGTTCACGAAGCTTTGCTCTTTCTTCTCTATATATTATATATTTTCTAGCAACATCAGGACGACTCTTCATAAGCTCTACTTCTACACGGTCTTGTATAGTTTCAATGCTCACTGCTTCCTTGGATCCTAATTCGCTCTCTATAGTCTCAGCTATTTCCCTTGCTAGAGCTTCATCTTCTCCCTCTTCTGTTTCTCTCATTGCTTTTATAATTGCAATTTCTATCTTTTCAGTTTCAAATTCTACTATGCTACCATTTCTTTTTTCAACATTTAGCATTTAACTTCCTCCTATGATATATCTATAATCTATCCACAAGCTATCCACAAACTATTTAAGACTTATCTACATCTTATCTACAATTTATCTACATCTTGTGGTTTTTTAACTTCTATATACAATATATATAGTTTAACATAAAAAAATACCCATTACAATGTATTATTTGCTTATAATAATTGTTTTAAAAGATTTAATTTTGCATCCTAGCAAGCTATCATCTATAGGGCTCAATGCCTGCATATTTATTAATTCTATATCTCAAACTTTAGTTTTTAGAAGTCTTTTTATAACTCTGCTTTAGAAAAATGTATTGGATTTAAAATAGGATTTGTGACCTGCTTGAGTAAGAAAACTAGCTTTATTTTCTAAATAATAAAGGGCAAATATAGATTTGAAACTATAAGTGCCCTCTATTGATTGACTTATTTAATTTTAATTTACTTAATTTTATTCTTATATTATAGATTTATCTTACTATTACTATATTTTCTTCCTATAATTTTTCTATATAATTTTTCTATATAATTCTTCTGTATAATTCTTCTTCTATTTAACTTCTTTATCCACTAACTTCTGGATAAAATCTTCATCTGTAATATAGGGAAGTGTTATATGGTCTGTATCTTTAAATTCTTTATTGAATTCTATAACGGTTTCAATTGAGTGGTCATTTCTTGCCCAAGCTCTTCTAGCAACGCCCCCCATAACATCCCACGGCATAGCAGTTCCCAGTATAGTATCTACTCTCTCAGATCCATCAAGTACCATTCCAAATCCACCATTTATAGATTTACCTATTCCTACTCCTCCTCCGTTGTGAAGGGCTATAAGACTCATCCCTCTTGCTGCATTTCCGGCAAAGCATTGGGTTGCCATATCAGCCATCATATTACTTCCGTCTTTTATATTAGCAGTTTCACGGAAAGGACTATCAGTTCCAGAAACATCATGGTGGTCACGACCCAGCATTATAGGACCTACTTCTTTATTTCTAACCATTTCATTAAATTTAAGAGCTATTTTAAGTCTTCCGCCTGCATCTTGATATAGGATTCTAGCTTTAGTACCAACAACTAGTGCGTTCTTCTCAGCGTCTCTTATCCAGTTGTAGTTGTCTCTATCTTGTCCTCGCCTGTCTGGATCAATACAATCCATAGCTGCCTTATCTGTTTTTCTTAAATCTTCATCTTTTCCGCTTAAGCAAACCCATCTAAAAGGTCCGTATCCATAATCAAACAGCATAGGTCCCATTATATCTTCTACGTAGGATGGAAATATAAATCCTTCGCTATCATCTATTTTATTTTTTGATACTGCCATTTGACCTGCATCATAGATTGCTTTTAAGAAACTATTTCCGTAGTCAAAGAAATAAGTACCCCTGTCTACTAGCTTTTTAATTACTTCAAAATGATGTATCAGGCTTTGATTTACTCTGTTTATAAATTCTTCTTTATTTTCAAATAGCATCTTGGTTCTATCCTCAAAAGTCATTCCCTGAGGACAATATCCTCCGTCATAAGCTGCGTGGCATGAAGTCTGGTCAGAAAGAAGTTCTATGTGAATATCATTTTCAACTGCATATTCAAGTAGATCTACAATGTTTCCATGGTAGGCTAAAGCAGTAGCTCTTTTTTCATCCATTGCCTTTTGAGCATCTCTAAAAAGTTCTCCTAAGTCACTGTAGCTTTGATCAATCCAGCCTTGTTCAAGTCTTGTGTTTATCCTGGACTCATCAACTTCTGCTATAACACCAACTCCCCCGGCTATTTTAGTAGCTTTACCCTGAGCACCACTCATTCCTCCAAGTCCTGAACTTACAAACATATGGCCTTTAAGATCTTCTTCTTCCGGAATACCAAGCTTCATTCTTCCGGCATTAAGTATAGTATTAAATGTACCGTGAACAATCCCCTGAGGCCCAATATACATCCAACCTCCAGCTGTCATTTGTCCGTAGTTTGCAACACCCATAGCCTGTGCTTTTATCCAATGTTCCTGATCATCAAAGATTCCTATCATAAGAGCATTTGTTATTATTACTCTTGGGCTTGTCTTTGAAGATTTAAAAAGTCCAACTGGATGACCTGATTCTATAACAAGAGTTTGTTCATCAGTCAACTCTTCAAGATATTTTTTTACTAGATTATACTGCATCCAGTTTTGAAAAACTTGTCCCGTTTCACCATAGGTTACAAGTTCATAAGGATAAAGAGCTACGTCAAAGTCCAGGTTATTATCTATCATAACCTGAAAGGCCTTTCCTTCAATGCATTTACCCTTATATTCATCTATTGGTCTTCCCTGCATATTTCCTTTGGGTCTGAATCTATAACCATATATTCTTCCTCTATTAATCAGCTCATCTAAAAACTCAGGAGCTATTTCAGCATGCTGTTCTCTTGGGATATATCTTAACGCATTTTTAAGCGCAAGATTTATCTCTCTTTTAGTTAAAGTAAGCTCACGTCTTGGAGCTCTTCTTACATGTCTTTCAAATTCCGGATATTCAGGGAGAAAGTTATCAAGTTTTATCTCCATAGCTTCTCCTATTTCTTTGTTATACTCCACAATACCACCCTTTCATAAGTTTTATTTTATAATATTATTTACTCCAAACTACCTTCCCATTTTTTATAACCTTATCAGTATGATTTATTCCAAAATGATAAATCATATATTCAAGATTTGGCGCATCAAATATTGCTACATCTGAAGCCTTACCTACTTCAAGAGAACCTATCTTCTCTTCAAGTCCAAGTGCGGCTGCTGCATTTATAGTAACAGAAGTTATAACCTCTGCCGGAGTCATCTTTAGAGTAAGTGAACCCAGTGTCATCATAAACTGCAAGTTTTCACTAGGACAGCTTCCCGGATTGTAATCTGTTGAAATAGCAACAGGTACTCCTTCTTCTATCATCTTTCTAGCTGGCGCTATAGTTCCCTTTTGAAGATTAAAGCTAGTTCCCGGAAGAAGCACCGCTATAGTTCCCTTCTCTGCCATATCTTTTATTCCTTGATCTGATGCTGCCATCAAGTGTTCTGCAGATATACATCCAACTTCTGCCGCAAGTTCTGCCCCACCTAAGGAAACGATTTCATCAGCATGCATCTTTGGAGTCAATCCCTGCTCTTTTCCTGCCAGCAGTATCTTTCTGGATTGTTCTATTGTAAAAACTCCCTCTTCGCAAAACACATCATTAAAGCGAGCTAGGTCTTTTTCTACTATAACCGGCATCATCTCGTTTATTAAAAGATCTACAAATTCATCTGATCTTCCTTCATATTCTTCAGGTACTGCGTGAGCCCCCATAAATGTAGATACTATATCTACAGGGTTGTCTTTACCAAGCTTTTTAGCAACTTCAAGCTGCCTGATTTCCGTATCAAAATCTCCTATACCGTAGCCTGACTTAGCTTCTACAGTTGTTACTCCAAATCCCATCATAATGTTTAGACTTTTTTCTGCCTTCTTATATAATTGATCAAAATCGGCTTCCCTTGTGGCCTTTACCGTTGAATGTATTCCTCCACCAGCTGCCAGTATGTCTAAATAGTCTACTCCTTCAAGCTTGAGCTTAAACTCATGCTCACGGCTTCCTCCATGAACTAAATGTGTATGGCAATCAATTAAACCCGGAGTTACAGTCTTGCCTCTTCCGTCTATTATTTCTGTATTTTCATCTTGCTTTATAGTTTCAGGGAGTTCTCCTTCCCCTACATATATTATCCTTTGAGCATCCATGGCAATAATTCCATTTTCGATAATAGAAATCTCGCCTTGTTCCTTGCCAGAACGTGCTCTGTTTTCACCCTTCAATGTAATTAAATTATCTATATTCTTAATAATAAGTGTAGCTTTCATAACAATCCCCTTTCTCATGATTAAAATGTTTTTTATGATCCGATAAGATTATACCCATTACAGGTCTTTCAAATATCTTATTATGCTTATATTATAGCATAGAAGAAAGCATTCTTTGAAGCTTCTTGATAATATTCACATTATTATATTATAATAAAAAAATTACCTTCAGATATAGAGCCCTATGAGCTGTTATATCTGTAGGTAATATAATTAAATATTCTTAATATTTTTTATTGGCTAGCCTAATTCTATACTAAGTCCTGTTTTAAAGCTTAGTTTCAGTTTCTGTTTCAGTTTCTGTTTCACTTTTTTGTCTTTCCTGTCTTTTCATCTCGCCCCACTCTTGAGATTTTTTGCTTTTAAATATATTTCCGATTCTAAACAATGAAATCATCTGCCTGTATCCAAAAGATTCCAAAATGCTGAAAAGTATAAGTTTTAAGGTCAGCTTGTTGTTAGTTGTATCACTAAACATGTATCGCTCTATTACAATAGAAATCATCGAAACTATTATATTGTATCCCATGTATACCAGGAAATACAGCAAGAAAAATTGCATATTTATAACTCCTAATATATAGGAAACTGTTATAGTCACCAAACCCAGGATTTCAAGGAGAGGAGTTATATATTCAAAAAATAAAAAATATGGAAAAGATATCATTCCAACTAGGCCATATTTGGGATTTAAAAGCATATACTTATGCATCTTAAGACTTTGTCCGAGTCCTACATGCCATCTTCTTCTTTGTCTTTTAAGTGTTTTTATATCTTCCGGTACCTGGGTCCAGCAAATAGCGTCTGGAACATAAGATGTTTTATAATCAATATTATTTTTCCTGTAATAGGAGTGGATCTTCATCATGATTTCCATATCTTCTCCCATAAGTCCATTTGTATATCCACCGATATTCTGCACTGCCTGTTTATTATAGAGTCCAAAAGCACCTGAAATTATTAGATTTCCGTTTATTCCATTTAAGGAAATTCTGGAATTTAAAAACACCCTTAGATATTCCATCATTTGAAAAATAACCAACAATTTCTTAGGTCGCTTTATTTCTTTGACTTCACCATTTTCTATTACTATATGATTTGATATTTTTATATTTCCGCCTGCTGCTACTGTTTTATCATCCTCTAAAAAAGGTTCTACTATTCTTTGGAGTGCATCAACCTGAAGCATAGAATCTGCATCCACACACAGAAATGTTGGATAGGAACATAGATTTATTCCGAGATTGAGTGCATCTGACTTTCCTCCGTTGTCTTTATCAGCTAAGATTATTTTAATCTTTCCATTTCCTTCATATATAGTCTTAGCTTCATTTGACTCTACAAGTCTCCTATAGGGCTTTGATACACGTTTTAAATCAAAAGCATCAATAACCGTATCTACAGTTTTATCCTTGGATCCATCATTTACTATTACTATCTCATAAAGAGGATAATCTAAATATAAGAGCGATTTTATACTATCAACTATAGTTACTTCTTCATTATAGGCTGGAACTAATATTGAAATAGGAATATAATTATCATCATTATTTATAACTGACTGGCTCATATGCTTCTTTCTTATAAAAAAATCATCTAAGTTAAAGGCAGAAAATATGGTAGTTATAAAGAAGGTCAGGGCATATAAAAACATATATACAAAGAAAAATACGTTTATAAAATATATTATATTTACTATATTCATATTAAAACCCCTCCTTCCCTATCTTTGTAAGTTGTAATCTTTTCTGACAAGTTTTCATATTCTTCCAAACTTAACATCCCTTCCTTATTCATAGTATAAAGAATGATATCTCTTGCAAATCTATCTTCATTTTCAAATGCTTCTTCTATGACCCTTTCCTTAGATTCCAGCTTTAAAAATGAGCTGGCACTGTTGTATCTTACATAATAATTCACATCTTTTAATCCTTCTTTAAGTTTTTCCTTAACTATATTATCGGGATATTTATATATTGCTCTAGCGCTTGTAGCTCTTATAGCCCAGTCTTTATGAGCCATCATATCTAATATATAAGGCTTTGCTCTGTTATCAATTACTTCACTAAAATACCTTAAACCCGCTATAATCATTTCTTTTTCAGGACATTGATCCATAATTTTCAGTATTAATTCCCTAGTTTCCTCACTGCCATCCTTAATGTTTGTAAAATGAGATACTATAATTTTTCTCAAAGGAGTTTTATAACTGCGTATATTTGAATGTAAAACTTTCCTGAGCTCTTTTTGTTCACCATTAAACTCATCAAGGAAATCTATAATCATTTTTTCATTGAAAAAACATTTCTTATCATTTATCTTTTCCAGAGCTCTTATTAAATAAGATATATCCTCATTCTTATTTAATACTTTCAAAGCATTGTTTCTAATAAAAACTGAGTCTTTATCCAGAGACTCTATGGCAAAATCTCCTGCTTTTTTATTTCCAATCTCAAAATCTGATATTAAATGAAGAGTATAACTTCTTTTATATTCTTTTCTGACTACTCCACTTTTAAATATCTTATCTATATCAACTACTTCTTCCAGGACATCAATAAATTCTTGCTTATTTTTGACTTCCCCTTTATATTCTTTTACCGCTAAATAAAAAGCCTCAATATCAACCTTGCTATCAAATAGAGATTTTAATCCTTCGATCTCAGTTTCTTTGTTCTTCGTATCTTTCGCAAATATCTCTTTTAAAGATTCTTTAATTTCAATTTTTTTCTTAGCTATTTTGTCATTTTTTTGTTTCTCTATTTTTAATGAAATCAAAAAATAAGAATTTACTATAACCAACAGTATAACAAAAAGTATAAAACTGAAATAAACTGTGTATACAGTCATATTTTCACTCCCTTAGTCTTAATCTATTTTAGGGTTTTCCTTCCAATATTCTTCTACTATAAAAAAAGATTTCTTGATCCGTTCAAAATATTCTATCTTCTTTATGTTTTCCAGATCGAACCTTACTTCTTTTGTTAAAAATTCTTCTTTATCACTTTTATAATTTATAGAAATTCCTATATCTTTAATCTTTATAGATGTACTAGCTCCATCTATATAAAAGTCACCATATACTGTTTTATCTAAAGGATTTCTCATGTTTAATAGGGTCCATGGGATTTTAATTTCAGCAAAATTTTCTGTTTTATTAAAGTCGGCCAAAGAATTAAAATCTTTACTTTTAGGATTATCATTTCCATGAAGAAGATTTCCTGTTTCATAGTAAATAGGAGGAATTATTTCACTGCTTCCTTCTTTTTTAAAACTTTTTCTATTTAAAAGATAGATCGCACTAAAATCATGGCTGTTCGCTTGGGGCGGCTTATCTTGTTTTTCTATTAAATTCTTATAATATTTATAGAAATAATCAAATATGTTATATCTTTTGTTTACTACAACACGGCTTTCATTGTAGCCGTCTAATTTTACTATAAAATCAGCCTCAGTATTTAGTTCTGTTTGATCCTTCCATACTTTAGAACCACTCAAAGGGGTAATATCCAGGCCTATATATACATCATCCTTGTTTAAAGACCAGCCTTCTTTTTCTATAAGCAGATAGAGGTTTTGTGCGTCACTTTTAACCTTTAGTTTCAAACCGTTTTCATCTGTTAAATAGTCTCTATCTTCCCAGTCTGAAATATCACCATCTACATATACCTTATCTGCTTCTTTTCCAGATACAAATTCCAAAAGGCCAAAATTTTCATCACTAGATTGCCTATCATGCCAATAACTCGAAGCACTTTCATCCAGAAAGTCTTCAGCCATGCTAAAACTAGTCAAGTTTGTCCAGTTATCCTGCCATGCATTTATAACCGCTCCACTTGAGCCTGATCTATCTATATCTTTTAAAAGTCTTACAAGTGTTTCTCCCTGCTCTTTTTCTGAAAATCCACCTCTATTATAGCCATCACTTATATCTACTTTAGATATTCCTCTTGATGAAGAAATCCCAGTGTCTGATATGACAACAGGAAGTTTATAAAAAGTATTTAGACGATTTAATTGCTTGGAGAAATTGCTTTCATTATCTTCAAATGTTTTATCTTTTACATCATATTCATAATCAAGAAAATCCATTGAATTTGGATGAAACTTATAACTTGTAAACAAGCTCTTTCCTGACTCATCTGATATATTATTAAGATTTATAACTGCATGTTTTGTAGCATTTGATTCATATTCATATTCTAAAGCATCAGTATCAATAGTAGTTAAAAAAGATAAAATCCCTGTCCTGGAATATTTTTTTGATTCATAACTTGCTGAATAATCCAGCATCTCAGATACAAATATTTCATATGGATTAGCCTGCATGCTAGAGAAAAACTCACCTTTATATTGATCCCTACCTGCATGGGCAACATTTGTAAGAGTTACAATTTCAGGATTGGTGTTTGTACCTATTATAAATCCTAAATTATATCTAGAAACATCTTTTAAATATAAGCCAGTATGATTTCTCTTATTGCTAAATAAGAAACTTTGGCCGTGTATAACATTTATAGTTTTTCTTATATCCTTTTTTAGAGTTTTAATAACCTTGCCGTCAAAAGCATCATAGTTTTCTAATACTCTTTTTTCATCAAGCATAATTTCATGCATGATATATATGGGATCTTCTCTATTTATATTATAATCATACAGGGCCGCATAAAAACTAGGTGGCTGTATATATGGTACCTTTATTACATTTGCATTTAAATCTCCTATCTGCTCTAACCATTTGCTTACTTCTTCTTTAGGAATTTTTGATTTAAACCTTGCATAACCTGGTGTAAAGGAAGATAACTCTACTCCCTTTATCTTTATACTCTCCCAAGCACCTTCTTTAAAAACCTTTATTTCTTTTCCTTCAGTTTTTACTATACGGGAATGGTTATCTGAAAGTTCATAGTCTTTATTAGCTTTGATTGAAAAGTATTGTTGGAAACTTACTATACCTATAATAAAAGATATTATAAGTCCGGTCATTAAAATAAGGGTATATTTCCTGATATTCATCCTTCCACCTCTATTCTACTGCATTTTCTTTGATTCTTTTAACATTTTCTATGTTTTTATCCATCCAACCCATTCTTTCTTTTAGAAAAGACCTAAGCTCTTCTATTTCCTGTCTATAATCTTCAATAGTATCTCTTTTATACCATCTAGCCTGATTTCTTTCGATGCTGGGACCAAGCTCAAGTATTGCTTCATCTATAAGCTTATCTATATTTCTGTCATTCCAGATAGTATTTCTATAATTCTTATACATAAACTTATACCGGTCGGCAAAGTTTTCATCTTGAAACAATCTTTCAAACCATATAACATCTACTATTCTAAAGCCCGTAGGTTCATTTACCTCTTCGACTGAAGTATTCCCCATACTTTGGTCAAAGTCCCACAAGGGTCCAGCTTTCATTCTCTCACCTATGTTCTTATAAAAATAGGTACTTACTTCTCCTCCGTCTATATTCTTAGTAATCTCATTTATCATGGCATACTTTAAAAAAGAATCTACTTCTATATAGTTTTTATAGCCTATTTTAGGATCTTCAAATTTAGTCGACCTTAGAGAGTATTCGAATTTGTTTATATAATCTACTATTTTTTTTTCGTACATATCAGTCATATTGTTCTTGCTGGGATAGGTTGTAGTAAAGACTGAAGTTGACCTTACCGTATTGTATTGATCTACTATAAAATCATCCTCCAAGGTATTCCAATCATTCCTTAAGATTATATCACCGTCTTTTATCTTATCCCTGGAAATTATAAAGCTGATATCCTTATATTTCCCTTCATTCTTAACTATATCTATTCTGTTTTTATCTCTTTCAATTTTTTCAGTTAAGAGATAAACACCCATAAAATGCTTTTCAAAGCTTAAGTCATCATCAGTATTCTTCATGTAAACTTCTACAAACCTAGTATCGGGAGAATAATCCATTACCTGCCGTCCCATTTTATAGGCCAAATAATTTCTGATCAAGCTTTTATCACTATACATTCCATTTAAAACCCATTTATCATGGCTGCTCATCCCCAGGATTTCTTGAGGATTTTTAAGTCCGCCTTCATCAACCAATCTTAAAGTATATTGCTTTTTCTCATACTTTAAAGATGACTGCCCTCGCACATTTATAGTTGCATTACTTTCAAGGCTGGGCACCGCTTTCTCATCTATAGATGTGTAGCCATAAAAGTTGGGTTCATATAGCTTAAAATTGACATTATACTTTTTAGAAGGCTGAACCAATCTTCTCTTTATTCCATTTATTACAACTTCTTTTCTTTCTGTATTTCCCTCTATCTGCTGTCCGTTTGTATCTATAATTACTATAGGCAAGTTGTTTTGTATTATTTCCGATGCATGAGGAGGATTAGATGAACTAATAGCATCTATATCAAGTTCTTCTTTGTGAGGATTTAAATAAATATTTACCATTGCCACAAAGGCAAATATTACAAGTCCTAAAAAGAATAGTTTAGATTTGCCACTTTGTTTGCTGTATTTTGTAGTTTTCAACCTAAGGTTTCTCCATCTTTAGAGACCATATTTACAAAATATACTCCCTTTATTTTTTTTATCTCTTCATACTGCCCAATACTTTCCTTATCCTTTAGTCTAACTTGATAAACTATCTCCGCATATTCATCCGTTATGGTTTCAGCCCTAAGTCTGCTGGCCTTATAAGCCTTGAAAAGAGCCGATCTAATCTCCTCTAAACTATCTATTTCTCCTCTTACTATTACTAAGTATACTTCCTTATCTTTAAAACCTAGTTCTGCTATAACACTTATAATTGCCACCAAGATTGTTCCTATAGCTATAATATAATAATTTGATGATCCTGATCCAAGGCCTATTGAAATAGCCCAGAATATATAAGTAGTATCTCTTGGATCCTTAACTGCTGTACGAAACCTTACTATAGAAAGAGCTCCTACCATACCTAGCGATAGTGCTAAACTGCTGCCTAGTATATTCATAACCATAGTAGTTATAAGACTCATCATAAGAAGTGATGTATTAAACTTCTTACTATATGAAACACCACTATAGGTAAGTTTATAGGTAGCGCAAACTATAAGTCCAAGCACCAGAGCTACTGCCATATTTTGTATTACAAATAAAGGTGAAACTGTGGTAGAGCTTTCATACAATAAATTATAAAGAAATTCCTTCATTAATCTTCCTCCTATTAATTAAAATTATCCCATATATCTTTCAAAAATACCTCTTGATACCATGTACTTGCTATAAGACTGTCTTTCTAAGTCAAGAGATGAAAACAGATCCGTAATATACTTAAATATAAAATTATTATATTTTACTTCCAATATATTAGTATCAAAATCATCAGTTGGTATCATAACTACATTCTCATCAAAGAGATCAAAATCAAATTCATTGGACCTTATATCATTATCCAGTGTAATTCTAATATTATTCATAGGGTGGATAAAAGCCTTCCGCCTATATTCTATAAGAACCACTGGTCTTGATCTGTTTATTTTCATTACATTGTACATAGCCTGTGCGGTCTCTGAGTCATACTTTCTTAACACTTCATAATTGCACTTTATAAGTTCTTTTGCATCTTCTCTGTCTATCAGAATACTGTCCTTTTTCTGACTGTCTCCATACTTCTTTTTGAATTCAAGCTTTACTTTCTTATCATGTACACTATAGCATCTCAACCTTATCTTCTTTCTATTCTCAAGACCTGCCAGTTTATCGTAAAAGTCACCATCTGAATAATCATCAAAATATAAAGATCTTATAATATAACCTCTATCACCGTTATGCTTATCTGGCATGATTACATTAGACAATCTTTGAGACAAGGTCATATATTGAAAGTAATTTATATGATGTTTAAGTTCCACTCTGGAAACACTTAATGTCTTATCGGCCATAATAACCTCCTATTTAAACTTTAATTCCTTTCCATCGCTGAAAAATGTCAGATCCTTTTCATATACATACATTATTTTGGAGTCCACATCCTGAAGAAGGTCATCAATTTCTCCTGTTTCTTCAAAGTTTGTTATAACTGAATACTTTGGTATGATTTTTTTAATCATCTTCTCTGAGTTATCATTTTTTCTTCCATGATGAGGCACCTTATATAAATCTATCTTAGGGAGAGTTAACTCCACTGTTTCTTCTAGCAGTTCTTTTTCGGCATCTCCTGCAAAAAGATAGTTCAAGTCTCCGTCTTCCACCAAAGTTACTAGAGAATAGTCATTATCTTTTTCATACTCATCTTTTCTAGGAGTAAATATAGTAACCTTAAGTTCTCCCAGTTCAAACTTCATATCATCCTTGGCAATAGTATTTTTTATGGTTTTCTCTTTTATAACTTTAGCTATCTTTGCTTCTCTTTTAGTTTCTTTAAAATGTTTAGACTGAATTACTTCTCCAATCTCAAACTCATCTAAAATATAAGAAGCCCCACCTATATGATCCTTATCTGGATGGGTTAGTATTACATAGTCAAGTTTTTCTACTTTTAAAAGTTGTAATTTTAAAAGAATCTTTTCCTTATCCTCTTTTAAGCCCGAATCTATAAGCATATTCTCTCTTCCATTTTCAATATATATAGAATCTGATTTTCCCAGTCCAAAAAATACAATTTTAGTCTTCATAGTTTTTTCAGATAATACAGGTTTTAATAGAAAGTATCCTGTCACTATAACCGCTATAACAAATATAACTTTCAACATTTTATCTCTTTCCATATTACACCTCCATAATATCCAACTGCTATCATTTGTAATCTATCCGTAATTATACTAATATATTATCATAGTAAAGTTCCATATACAATCCATTCAACATTTAAAAGAACTTTCTATCTTTATATGATAAAATATTGGTATAGCTCGATTAAGATTATTTTAGAAAGGATCTGATAAATTGAATGATTTTATAAATTTGAAAGAAAATCTTTTAAAAGAAAAATCCGCTTATATTTTTGGAGCTTTAGAGTATTCCTCAGATGGAATATACATATGTGATGATAAGGGAGTAACTATATATGTAAATCCGGCTTATGAAAATATTTCAGGCCTCAAAAGATCAGAAATTATAGGTAAAAACCTTCATACCTTATTAAAAGAAAATGCCTTTAATATATCAGCTTCTCTTAAAGCATTGGAGACCAAAAAGCCAGTATCACTGATTCATAGATATATATCAGGTAAAACTGCACTTACAACCGCTTCTCTTATATATGACGATTCAGCAGAGATTATAGGAGTAGTATGTAATACAAGAAACTTTGAAGAGCTTGTAGATCTAAGAAAAGAACTAGAAAAAGTAAATGTAATAAAGCAAAGATATTCTGACGAGCTTAAACTGCTTAGAAAAGAACATTTTTCAGTCAAAGGCCTTATCTATAAAAGTTCAGCTATGAAAGAAACTCTTGATATAGCTTCTACAGCAGCGGTATTTGACAGTACTATACTAATTACAGGTGAGTCGGGAACGGGTAAAGAAGTCTTGGCAAAATTTATCTACCAAAACAGTCTTAGAAAAGACAAAGCCTTTATAAAGGTAAACTGCGCTGCTATTCCTAAGAATCTTTTTGAATCTGAGCTTTTTGGATATATGCCTGGTTCATTTACAGGAGCTTCAAACACGGGTAAAGCTGGTATGTTTGAACTTGCAAATGGTGGGACCATTCTACTAGATGAAATAGGCGAACTTACAATGCCCATTCAATCTAAACTTCTTAGGGTTATTCAGGAACAAGAAATATATAGAGTGGGCGGAACAGAACCTATAAAGCTTGATGTTAGGATAGTCGCTTCTACTAATAGAAACTTGCTTAAAGAAATAGAAGATGGAAATTTCAGGGAAGATTTATATTTTAGATTGAATGTAGTTCCTATAGAAATACCTCCTCTGCGTAAAAGAGTTGAAGATGTTTCTGAAATGATTAACTACTTCATGACAAATTTAAATTCAAAATATAAAAAAAATGTAATAATATCTAGGGAAGCCCATGAAGCTTTAATAAACTATTCATGGCCTGGCAACGTTAGAGAGCTTCAAAATGTTATAGAGTATATGTTTATTATGAATGATAGAGAGGAGATATCTTTTGAACAGCTTCCCGACAAGATACTTAATGAATATGTATTTAAATATGATAATATTCACAATGAAAATGATAAAGGAAAACTTGAATATTTATTGGAAGTATATGAAAAAATGATATTAAAATCTACCTTAGAAAGGCATACTTCTATGAGACAAGCTGCAAAAACACTTGGAATTAACGCCTCGACACTCTCGAGAAAAGTAAAAAAATATGATATTGATCTATAAATCTAATGACCGTTGCGTTATTGCAACACACACTATAAGTGTTGCTCTTGGGAAAACGTTGTAGAACCTTGGTCTAAGGCTTTCCCAGTTTTAGTTGTTGCGTTTGTGCAACGTATTATAATCTGAATTTCTTACTCTTTAGCTTAATATAGCCATTTATAAAGTTGGCATGAGACTTGCATTATATATAGGTGAGAGTTAATAAAACTAAATTTGAAAGGATGATATTATAATGACTAAAAAAGATCCATTAGATCCTATATTAAAAAAGGATAAAGAGAATGATGAAGCTGATAAGGTGGTACAGGCAAGTGATAAGTACAAAGACAAAGGTGGAAACTACGGAGTAGACCTAGGTTTATTAGAAGAAGCTTTTGCAGAAGCAACTAAGATCTACAAAGAGAGAGGCTTCATGAGAAAAATGGGTTATGGTAAAGCACCAGCTATAACTACAGTAGACATGGCTAGAGCTTGGATGGACGACGGACATCCATTTACATGTGAAAACAACCACGAAATCTGTGCTGAAGCTCTTAAAGTACTAGAAGCTGGAAGAAAAGCAGGAGTTCCAATCTTCCATACAACTACAGGTTATACTGGAGAACAACAATGGGACCTTCCTAGATGGGATGAAAAAATTCCTATGCACTCACTAGATATAGATTCTGAGTGGATGGAAATAGATCCAAAACTTAAGCCACAACCAGAAGAGCCAGTTATTCATAAAAAATATGCAAGTAACTTCTTCGGTACACACTTAGACCACATCTTAACTAAACTTGGAGTAGATACTCTAATAGTTATGGGAGCTACAGCTTGTGCATGTGTTAGACATACAGTAATGGATTCAACAGGATACGGATATAAGACAATAGTTCCTAAAGGAACAATTGGAGACAGAGTACCTGGAGTTATAGAGTGGAACCTATTTGATATGGACGCTAAATTTGCTGACGTTGTATCAGTAGAAGAAGTTGTTGAATACTTAAACGGTATTGATGACAGTGTTTACAACCACCACCCAGGTCAAAGATAATAAAAAGATTTAAACTCCTTTAATCGGGTAGATAATATAATATAAGTTTAATAAATAAATAAGGGATACCTAGTTCAGGTATCCCTTATTTTTACCAATCAAATAATAAAACTTATAAGTATTTTGTTTGAGAAAACGATATCACTTTTTATTAAAAGGGGGAGAAATAATGAGTTTATTAATTAAAAATGGAACCATCATAACATCATCAAATGAATTTGTTGGAGATATACTTGTAGAAGGCGAAAAGATAGTTGCAATAGGTGAAAACTTAGAAGAGGCGAATCACGAAATAGTAGATGCTACTGGTAAATATGTATTTCCAGGCGGAGTAGACGAACATCTTCACTACAATGCTTTTAATTCACTAGGATATGAGACTTCTCACGCAGCATTAGTTGGCGGAACCACAACTGTTGCAGACTTTGTAATGCAGCCTGAAGGAGTAAGTTTAAAAGATTCTATAATAGATTATAAAAGAGATTTTGTAGACGGAATATCATCTCCTGACTATATATTTCATGGTATAATAATGGATCCATCTGACAAGACTATAGAGGGATTAAAAGATGTTCCATCAGTTGGAGTATCTTCAGTTAAGGTATTCATGGCTTATAAAGGTATGCCGTATTATGTTGATGATGAGTGGCTGTTTAAAGCACTTCAAAATGGTAAAAAATCCGGAGTAACTATAATGATACATGCTGAAAATGCAGATGTTGTAAACATCCGTACCAAGCAGCTTGTAGACGAAGGAAAAACTGATGTTAAGTACTTCCCTCAATCAAGACCAATTCTTGCTGAATCGGAAGCTACAAACAGAGCAATTTCAATGGCTAAGATAGCAGATGCACCGCTATTTGTAGTTCATGTAACAAATGAAGAAACTGTTAAAGCTATAAGAGATGCGTATAATGATGGTGTAAGTGTATATGGTGAAACATGTACTCATTATCTTATGTTTAATAATGAAGTATTCAATAAACCAAATTTTGAAGGTGCAAAGTATGTTTGTACTCCACCTATAAGACCTCAATCTGATGTAGACTTCCTATGGGAAGCAATAGATAAAGGTTGGTTGCTATCAGTAGGATCCGATCACTGTTCTATAGTAGGTGGATTTGAAGAAGGAAAGAAAAAAGGATTAAATGACTTTAGTAAAATACCACCAGGATCTCCTGGAGTTCAAGATCGTCTGAATATGATGTGGACATATGGAGTAGAAAAAGGAAGAATTTCACGTCAAAAATTTGTAGAAGTATGCTGTACAAACCCAGCTAAAATCTGTGGGGTATACCCTCAAAAAGGAGATTTATTGGTTGGTTCTGATGCAGATATAGTAGTATTTAACCCAGAGTACAGAGGGACTATAAAACATGAAGACGCTCTTATGGGATCTGACTATTCAACTTATGAAGGCTTCGACCAAAAGGGAATAGCAGAAAAAGTATTCCTTAGAGGAAAACTAATGGCTG